>NZ_CP059055.1:1800000-1951416 GCF_014058685.1 Lactobacillus johnsonii
CAACAATTTGCATATGTGGATGAGACAGTGATCCATTAGACTTAGGTCCAAAATTTTTATACCAAAGAACTGATCTGAATTCTCTGTTTTTCCTCATCTTGTCGAAACATTCAAGAGCAAACTTCATTAAGCGGCGATTATATTCTTGTGAATATGTAGCAACATCCCCATGATGTTCATCTGATTCAATTAATACTGTTTGTTTTGTATCTTTTAAAGTTGGAAAACGATTAGCCAGCCAGATCATTGGACCATTGGTTTGATAAATATCCCTTAAATTTTCCACATCACAAAAAGGACAGGTAGTATCCTTACTACCATTAAAACTGGATGGTTTATCTTTAGCTATCGCAAATTCAAATATAAGTGGATCGTTATTCAAATTTATTCCTCATCTCTGAAAAAAACATTTGCACTTCAGCTTACACTCTACTATAATAATCTATGAAGGCGGTTAAAGCGCTTTCATATAACATTTTGTAGCTTTCCTTAACTTTACTCTTTCGGTCACTTTTCCGAAAGAGTTTTTTTATCTAAAAAAGTACCACTTGGACTTCCTTAGATTTTGCATCTTCAATTAAACCTTTTACTCTATCAGAAACGTGCCCTTGCTCGATATCAACAGCATATCCTAATTTAAAATCAATTACGATTTTTACTAAGTTTAAATATGCATCTTCACTATCTAATTCAGTTTTGCCGCCGAATTTTTGGCTACGAAATGTAATTAAAATAGGAATAGTCCCCATCACATTTTTCACTTTTCCTGCCACTTCAAGTAACCTGTTCATTAAAACTACGTCTTTAAAATAATCAATTCTCCACTCCATCATCTCAGGTTGGAGTTTTTTTATTTCCTCTGCTTGCTTTAAAATATCTTTTTCACTTACACCAGTATTAATGGGCATTAAAATCATTTGCTTGTTAATTTCTACTTTTCTTTGATCAAAACTCATCTTTTTTCTCCAAATAAAAAATTGCTACCTAAATTATAGTAGCAATTTTATCTTCATTCATTAAAATTTATCTCGTTTAATGCTGCGAATAATAGCAATTACAAATACTAGAATACTACATCCCATGCCAAAATAGGCCATATAGCCAACACTAAACATTTGACCAATCTGTGCTGGATTAATTTGGTGATTAATGGCAAATTGATATGCCCATCGATTAATCATAGTTGGCGTCAAAACAAATAAAACTGTTGAAATACCTGACCCCACTAGCATAGCTCGACGTGAATACGGTTCTCTAAAGAATTGTGCCAAAACACAAATAGCAGGGGCTACCATTAAAAGGAAGGTCCAAATCATAATCCATCTACCTGCCGGATCATTCATAAATTGACCACTATTTGTCGCATAGCGGTAGGTCCCCCACAAACTACCGCCTAATAAGCTATCCAGTAATCCAACTACATTTGCTCCTTGAGCCGCATAAACATTATTGGTGCTAGCAGCCGCACCTTGGAGCATTTTTAACATATCTTGTGAGCCAGTAGTTTGAAAATTAATAGTAACAACTTGTCGCATATAAGTGGACAAAAACATGATCATTGAAGCTCCTAACTGCAATGCTTTAAGTAAATGAAGTGTCTTATTCCCACCTAATTTAAATTCCAAACTAAGAGTTCTGTCAGGATTTTTACTTTTTACAATGATAAATGCTCCAGCAATTGCAGCAATTATTAAAATTACTAGACCAAGCCACCACTTGGTCATAATAAATAGAATTGCTAGCACAATTAAAGCTACTGAAATGTATGGCCGATTTAAGAATAAGTCCCAAACGTTTACTTTACCATGGCTTGCTAGTCGCTTTCGATACTCTTCTCTAGTTAAAACTTTTTTCTTATCTTTAGAATCTTCCATCTTATTCACTATTCTCTACCTTTACCTTATTGTGCTAATCAATATTAGCATGTTAGAAGACTATCCGCATTACTTTTTTAAGAAAATTAAACAAGTTAATAAGATGAAAATAATTACTTTTAAAACACTGTGCTAAAATAATCCTATTATAAATTAAAAAGTAATTTAGAATTGAGATGACTAGGTGAATAAATCACAAGCCAGCACTTTACCAAATGGTTGGCATAAAACTTTTTATACTCTATGGCTCGGTTGTTTTATTACAGGATTAGGTTATTCAATGACAATGCCATTTATTTCTTTATTTATGGCTGAACTAGGTCATTATAATAAACTACAATTAAACCTTTACTCAGGGTTAGCATTTGCCATGACTTTTATTGCCCAGGCCATTATTTCCCCTTACTGGGGTAATTTAGCCGATCGTAAAGGTAGAAAATTAATGTGCATGCGTGCTGCTGGCGTTATGAGTTTAACGATCTTTATTACAGGCCTAGCTCAAAGTGCACTTTTTATTATCTGTATGCGTTTCTTACAAGGCTTATTTCAGGCTATATTAATAACGCAACGGCGCTCATGGCAGGTGAGACACCGCACCAGCGTAGTGGCTGGGTAATGAGTCAAATGATGACTGCAGGAACTGCGGGTAACTTAGTGGGACCTCTAATTGGTGGTGCCTTATCAAGCGCCTTCGGTTATCGCATCCCCTTCTTTATTACTGGCGGACTAATGTTTTTAACTTTCTTAGGAACATGGTTATTAGTAAAAGAAGACTTCACGCCAGTTTCCCGAGAAAAGATGAAACCAATGGGACAAATACTGCAAGACTTACCTAATGTTAAATTAATTATCATTATGTTTGTGACGACAATGATTGTTCAATCTTCAACTATGTCTATCGATCCCATTGTCTCTCTTTATGTTAAATCTTTAATGCCGCACAGTAATAATATTGCCCTAATCGCCGGGATTGTTGCGGCTACACCCGGTCTTGGTACAATGCTCTCTGCATCACATATTGGTCACTTAATGGATCGTGTTGGTGCTGAAAAAGTTTTGCGATGGGGATTATTAATTGCTACTATTTTATTTATTCCAATGACTTTTATTCCTAATGCCTGGTCATTAGCTTTCTGGCGTTTCTTATTAGGAATTATCAGTGCTGGCTTACTGCCAGCTGCTCAAACAATTCTTACTTTGAATGTTCCACCAGAAGCATTTGGTAGGGTCTTTTCTTACAACCAATCCTTCCAAGCAGTTGGGGCGGTCTTAGGGTCTTTACTAGGTTCAACTATTTCTGGTATGTTTACTTATGAATGGGTATTTGCAGCAACTGGGATTACCCTACTGATTAATTATTTAATCATGCAATTTTCTTCCCAATCTCGCAACGCCTAACTTGTTAAAGGAGTGTTTCTTTATGAAAACTATCGGTATTAGTGCAGGTATTAAAAATAATGAGGTAATTGTTGATCGAAGTGTTGTTGATACTGTTGTAAAACTAGGATTTCTTCCTCTTGTCTTTGCTCCAGTAAGCTTAAAGACGATGCCAGTGCCTAGTGTCAATTTCGATGCTCTGATTCTTAGCGACGGCCCTGACATCACACCAATTTTTTATAATGAAGAGCCACTTCCCGAGCTTAGAGAAACTGATCCACATCGAGATCAATTTGAGCTAAACTTAATCAAAAATGCCCATGATTCCAATTTACCAATTTTAGGAATTGGCCGCGGAATGCAAATGTTAAATGTTGCTTTTAACGGTACACTTTTCCAAGATATTTATGCTCAAAATTCTGGTGCAGGTGTTCAACATATTCAGCCAAATGATCTCTCTTTAGAAAGTCACCACGTTAATGTAACTGATGAAAGTGAACTTGCTAAAGCTGTAGGAACTCATCCCTATGTTAATAGCAACCACCATCAAGCTATTAAGACTATTGCTAACAACTTTAATATTGTTGCAACTGCTCCTGATGGTATTATTGAAGCTATTGAATCAACTGATCAAACAATGTTAGGTATTCAATGGCGACCAGATAAGCTATTGAACGATCCGAAGCAAGAAAAAATTTTTACTAACTTTTTTGCAAAATTAAACTAAAGAAATAAGCTTGAGAGGTATAAAACTTCTCAAGCTTATTTTTTAATTATTTTTGTTTTTACTTCCTTCACTCATGTCTAAGTGAACAATTTTATTAAACATCGCTTTTTCTTTTGGTGAAATTTTGTGAGCAACTTCAATTACTGCAACATCAGGATTTTTCAAAAGAGTTTCATGGATTGCTAGAGACAAGTTCGGATCTAGAGCACTCGTAGCTTCATCAGCTAACAAAATTGGTCGCCCTGACAATAAGGCACGAGCAATTTCAATTCGTTGGATTTGTCCACCTGATAAACCATTGCCAGCTTCGCCAACTTTATGGTCAAGCCCCTCTTTTTTAACTAATTCATCTAAACCAGCTAGATGAATAACTTCCTTTAATTTTTCGTCGCTAACCTTTCTACCTAAGGTAATATTGAACCACAACGTATCATCGAACATAAAAGGTTTTTGATTAACATAAGAGAAATAATTATGAGCTTTTGCCCAGTCCCCAGTTACATTCTTTCCGTTAATCAAAATTTTACCCTTTACTGGCTTCTTTAAACCAAGCATTAGGCGCAGCAAAGTGGTTTTGCCCCAACCACTTGGAGCCATGAGAAGAATCTTTTCTCCAGGTTTAACCTGTAAATTAACATCTGTAAAAATTGTATGCTTATCTGCCTTAGTTTGATACGAAAGATTTTTTACATCTAGTCCTTCAAACTTCTTGGCTTTCTCTGAATTTTCTTTTATTTCATAATTAAGGGCTTTTTGTGTTTTCTTCCACATTGGAACGGTTGATTTAACTTGGTTAAATTCATTAAACAAGGTTACGACTGGCGTAATAAAGTTCATTGCCAAATCTACCATCATAAATAAAGTACCAACACTTAAGCTTCCCTGCATCATCATTATGCCACCAATCGTACATGGAATAATGAAACAGAATAATTCAGCAGCAGAATAAATTAATTCTAAGGCCCAAGCTTGAGTTAAGTTCATATTTCGCAGAGCATTTTCCATATTTTGAGCTGATTTTGTTGCTCTTACTACAATATTGTTTCTAACATTATAGAGTTTAGCTGATTGGGCCCCATTTAATGAATCAGAAACATTTTGAGTATAATTAGCATTTGTTTTAGCCCAAATTTTAGATTTTTTAGTAATGATTCTACTAGTAAAAATTTGTACAACGGCTGGAGCCGCCATCGCAACTACGAAAATAATCGTCATTTGCCAGGAATTATATAAGGCAAAAGCTAATGAGCCAATAAAAGTTAAGCCTTGATAAATCATATCAAGTTGAGCTGTAATTCGATTTGTTTCAATTTGTTTCAAGTCATTCGTCATAAGTGACAAGCCATTTTTTATATCGGTTTCACCTTGATCAACCAAATATTGTAAATTAGCCTGCTTGAAAACCATATTAACATCACGAATGATTCCCATCTTTACACGCTCATAGATGAAATTACTCATCATGAAGCATAGCTGCCCTAAAGCCGTTAAAGCTGCTAAACGCACCAAGTGCATTACATCCTTTGAATGCGATGATGCCACATTCAGCATAATCTTGATCATATAAGCCACAAATAAAATATTACAAGCCTTAATTGCAGCCAAGATAGCAAACCAAATCACCTGACTTCGTTTTGCATATTTTAAACTCATCTAAAACTCCTCACTTTAGTTAAGACGTTAATTTATTATATATGGCTTTATTTTCTGAATCAAATACACAAAAGTAGACTTTAATATTAAATTTTTGTTGTTTAAGCCAATTCTTAGTAGTTTCAACCGCAATTTTTGCAGCAGCTACTTTTGGATACCCATACACACCAGTTGAAATACAAGAAAAAGCAATTGAATGTAAATTATACTTTTTAGCCAGATCAAGACTATTGCGGTAACAATTCGCTAAAAGTTCTGCATCTTTTTGAGCAAAATTCGGATTATAAACTGGTCCTACAGTGTGAATAACATATTTAGCAGGCAAGTTATACCCCTTAGTAATTTTTGCTTCGCCAGTTTCACAACCATGAAGAGTTCTACATTCTGCTAGTAATTCTGGACCAGCTGCACGATGAATTGCCCCATCAACTCCACCGCCACCTAGAAGTGTTCTATTAGCTGCATTAACGATTGCATCAACTTTTAATTTTGTGATATCCGCTTGAATCACTTGAATATCATTCACTAACCCTCACCCTTTCTTTCATACTTATATTTTATCTCAAACAAAAAAATAAGCTCATCCCCAAAGTAGGAAATGAGCTTATTTTGATTTATGATCATGAGTATATATTATAGGCAAATGTATGTAAGATTGATAAAAAATAATTATTAGAATTTACTAATCAAAACTTATTCTTGTGAAATATAAAAATATACCAAAACATATATATAAGAAAAATAATTGATACTATTCCAAATGTTACAGTCATTAGATCATTTATATTTCTAATAATAAGTATAACGATCGGACCTATACAACAAAATAAATAGCTTATTTCTAATATAAGTTTATTAACATTCATTTTTTATTCGTTCCACTAATAGATAAAATATTATTAATTTCAAGGCTTTGAATATATGTATATAATACAAAACTGTTAAAAATCCATCAGCCAAGTGTCTATCATGACACAACTAAAATGCTATATAGGCTGTAATTGACTCCATCCCATGTCTTTCAAAAAAGTCTAAAATCTTTTTTGCTTCTAATTTTTCTTCATTAAAAAGATAACCATAATAATCTGCCATCACTTTAAAAAATATAGTTCTTGGCTCAACCGGTAACTTATACAAGAAATTCCTCAATTTGCTTATCATCTCAAAATTTCTATCATGTTTTAAGAACATTATGTTTAAATAATTAACCATTATTCCTCCAAGTATTTCTTGAATTTTCCTGCTGGCTTTATCTATTTCCTTATACTTTCTTAAAATCATATTTAGTTCATACTCAATCTCTGATTCATCAAACAGAGATATAGCCATAGCAAACAAGCGTAAATTATCTTCTCCCCACTCATCTATATTAAGTATTAGTTTCTTAATCAGTGTTTCTTCTTTATAGGATAACTTCTTCTTTTTAAAAAACTTTTCTAAAAGAATAGCATGAGCATAAACATTTCTGTATTGATAATCTTCAGCACAAATTTTTCTTATTTCTACAATTTTTGAAAGACTTTGTTCATAATATGCATTTCTTAACTGCTCTAAATATTTTTTACTTTTTCCCTTACTTTCTATACTCTGAAAGAAATCGGAAATATTAACTCTATTTCGTTCAAGTATTTCAATTAAATCTTTTGCGTTAATTTCATGTAATCCCCGTTCGATTTTTGAATAGTAGGATTTTGTTAAAATATCTCCTACCATCTCTGTTTGACTTAGTCCTAGTTCTAACCGTAGTTTTTTCAGTTCTTTCCCAATTTGCATTATTTCATCTCTTTTCTAAGTTAATGATATGTAATTATATAATTCTAGTCCTAAATTTAGAACAAAAAATAAGCTCATCCCCAAAGTAGGAAATGAGCTTATTTTGATTTACTTATCAATAATTATCTCTTAGTAACTGCGATTAAGTCGTTACCATGCTTCTTTTCTACGCCATCAATACGTTGAACATTTGCATAGCTAGTAGTGTTAGTAATTACAGTCATGACAGTTGTATCGTATCCTGCTTTCTTTACAGCATCTAAATCAACCGTTCCAAGCTTTTCACCTTTTTCAACATGTTGGCCTTGTTTTACATCAGTAGTAAATCCTTCACCCTTCATGTTAACAGTGTCGATACCAATATGAATTAAAACTTCTGCACCTTCGTCGGATTTAATTCCATAAGCATGTTTAGTTTCATAAGCAACTGTAATTTCACCAGTTACTGGGGAGTAGATAGTACCTTCACTTGGTACCATTGCAGCACCCTTACCCATTGCTTCAGTAGAGAAGACTGGGTCATTTACATCTTTCAAGCTTTCTGCCTTACCTGAAACAGGAGCAGCAATTACTTCATCATGTAATTCTTTATCTTCTTTGATAATTTGTTCAGCTTTTTCTTGTTGTGCTACTTGATCACCAGCAGATTCAACAGTACCGGATTCTTCTACTACGTCTTCCTTAAAGTGACGTTTGCCATATACAAAGGTTAAACCAAAGGCAACAATGAAACTAATTGCTACAGAAAGTGCCCACATTGGAATGCTCTTTGGAACCATTGACAAGAATCCAAGGAAACCAGCTGAACCAAGAGCAGCAGCAGTAACATGCATTAATCCTGCAAAAGCAGCACCAACACCTGCACCAATTAAAGCACAGAAGAATGGGAACTTGTACTTCAAGTTAACACCAAACAAAGCTGGTTCGGTAATACCAAGTAATGCAGAAACACCAGATGAACTGGCTAAACCTTTAACCTTTTCATTCTTAGTTAAGAAGTAAATAGCAAAAGTAGCAGCACCTTGAGCAACGTTAGCCATACATGCGGTAACAAAGATAAAGTCACCGGATCCACGACCACGTGCATATTCAGCTAAAAGTTGAGTTTCAACTGCTGGGAAACTTTGGTGAAGACCAGTAGTAACAATAGCTGAGTAAGATAAACCAAAGATACCCATACCAAAGGCACCAGTAGTATTGTAAAGCCAAACAATAGCAGTAGTTATTGCATCTGACACACCTTTAAAGACTGGTCCAATAATTGTAAAAGTTAAGAAACCAGTAATCATAATTGAAAGAAGTGGTGTGAAAGTAAAGTCAACTGCAGATGGTAGCCACTTGTGGAATCTCTTTTCTAAGAAAGCTAAAAGCCAAACTGCTACTAAAACCGGAATAACTTGGTATTGGTAGTTAGTTTGAGAAACGTGTAAACCAAAGATATCCCAATATTTACCAGCTCCACCTAAAGCTGGAGTGGTCATAATCATACCAATAGTTGCACCCAAGAATTGGTTAGCTCCAAAACGTTTAGCAGCAGACATACCAACTAAGATAGGCATGAAAATAAATGGAGCAGCGGACATTACCTGGATAATTTCAGATAATCCTTTAACGCTAGGTGCCATTTGAACAACTGACTTAGCTCCAAATAAACCTGGAGAAGTTAAGAAGTTGTTCAAAGCCATTAATAAACCACCGGCTACTAAGGCTGGAATAATAGGAACAAAGATGTCAGATAAAAGCTTAATAAAGGCCATTACTGGATTGAACTTTTGATCCTTTTGAGCAACCTTCTTTAAATCATCAGTTGAAAGCTCTGATAGACCTGTCATTTTAATTAATTCATCGTAGACTTTATTAACATCCCCAGGTCCAATAATAATTTGAAACTGACCGTTAGTTTTAAAAGTACCCTTGATATCTGGATCGCTATCAAGCATTTTCATATTTACTTTACTATCGTCTTTTAAGACTAAACGTAGACGCGTAGCACAGTGAGCAGAGGCTACTAAGTTGTCGCGACCAACAGCTTCAATAACTGTTTCAGCAACTTTTTTGTGATCCATGTCTGTCTCCTCCTTGAAAATGTGTAAGCGTTTTAAATATTTACATGTATTATGATAGCGTATTCTAAAATTATGTCAAGCGCTTATCATAAAAAATGCTATTATTTTGCCACATTTTAATTTCTATTTTTTAAAATACTAGTTTAATACTGTTATTCGTTTGACATATAGACCAGCTTTAAGTTAACATTCTTATATAAGAATGCGTTTACATATTCAATGAGGTGAATAAGTTATGGAATGGACAAGAGAACAACGTTATCGCAAATATAAAGATTGGGATGCACAGACTTTATTAAATCTTCAAGCTCAAGCTGCAACGTCTCCCTATCAAATGCACTATCATATCCACCCACTTTCTGGATTAATCAATGATCCTAATGGATTTTCCTATTATAATGGTGAATACCATCTATTTTGTCAGTCTTATCCATTTGGACCAGTTCATGGAGTTAAATCTTGGATTCACTATGCTTCACCAGACTTAGTGCATTGGCATTATCTTGGTTCAGCAATTGATCCAGACAGTGACTTAGATAATGCAGGTGCCTACTCAGGTTCAGCAATGGAACATGATGGAAAACTTCTATTAATGTATACAGGCAATCACCGCGATAAAGATTGGACTAGAATTCCTTATCAAGTAATTGCGGAAATGGATAAAGATAATCATATTACTAAACCTAAGGACCCCGCAATCCTGCCTCCAGACCATGTCAGTGAGCACTTCCGTGATCCACAATTATTTGAGCATGATGGAAAATATTATGTTTTACTTGGGGCTCAAGATGCTAAGACTAAGAAGGGTCACATTGATATCTATGAATCAACTGATCTCAAAAATTGGCATGAAAATGGCTACTTAGACTTAGGCAAAGACGAAATGGGCTATATGATTGAATGTCCTAACCTAGTTTTTGTTAATAATTATCCTGTTTTAATTTTCTGCCCTCAAGGATTAGACAAGTCAGTTGCTGACTACAAAAATATTTATCCAAATATGTACTGGATTGGAAAAGATATTAACTTAAGTGAAGCAAAATTTACCCCCCTTCAAGAAAAACCAGCTAATTTAGATGATGGCTTTGATGTCTATGCCACTCAAGCATTTAATGCACCCGATGGGAATGCTTATGCTATTTCTTGGGTTGGTCTTCCAGACTGTACTTATCCAACCGATAAAGAGAACTGGGCTAATTGCTACAGTCAAGTTAAGCGATTAGAAATTAAAGATGGGGCGTTATATCAACATCCAGTAGACGCAATTAAGAAATTACGTCATAATGAGAAACAGCTCAATAATGAAAAGATAATTAGTCAAGCAGCCGGTAAGCAATATGAACTAAAACTTCACTTACTAGCTGGTCAAAGTGGAAAATTACACTTAGCTTCTAATGAAGATCTATCATCAAGTCTAGTACTTGATTTTAATACAGATAAAAACGCAAAATTAACAATTGATCGGGCTTCAAGTGGTCCAGCTGTTAACCCAGATTATGGAGCAACTAGAACAATTGACCTGAAAGATGATCAAGATCTAGATTTAGATATTTTCATCGATGGCTCATTATGCGAAATTTTCATCAATAATGGTCGTCATGTTGCAACTTTAAGATTCTTTGCACCAACTCCAAACCAAAAAATTGCTTTTGACAAAGATACTAAGTACACGGGACGACTATGGAGCATGAATTCTATATTATAGGAAGATAATAATGGTCAAATTAACCGATGTAGCTGCCAAAGCAGGCTGCTCTGTTACTACAGTTTCACGCGTAATTAATAATTACGGCTATATTAGTCAAAAAACACGTAAAAAAGTTCATGAAGCAATGAAAGAGTTGAATTATCAACCTAATTCAGTTGCTCGATCTCTGCAAGGCAAGAAAACCAAATTAATTGGTTTAATTTTTCCTGATGTTTCTAATCCTTTTTTTGGAGAATTAGTTTCTAAAATAGAAGATCAACTTTTTAAACACGGCTATAAAACAATTCTTTGTAACGCAGGCAATGACAAAGAAAAAGAGCGTACTTACCTGCAAATGTTAATGGCTAACCAAGTTGATGGTATTATCGCTGGTGCACATAACTTAGGAATTGAAGAATATCAAAGAACTGGCTTACCAATTGTATCTTTTGATCGAAAACTATCGGATAATATTCCAATCGTTAGTGCCGATAACTTTAAAGGTGGTAGTTTAGCTACTCAAGAGCTTTATAATCATGGTGCACGTCACATTTACTTTGTAGGAAACCCCACTTTAGATGGACACCCTACTCAAAAGCGGCTC
This sequence comes from Lactobacillus johnsonii, assembly GCF_014058685.1. Classification (NCBI taxonomy): domain Bacteria; kingdom Bacillati; phylum Bacillota; class Bacilli; order Lactobacillales; family Lactobacillaceae; genus Lactobacillus; species Lactobacillus johnsonii. The sequence goes on from NZ_CP059055.1 coordinate 1,811,762, forward strand.
CTGGGCTATAAAGAAACAATTAAGGAGCTTAAGTTAACAGAACACATCCATCCAGTGATCTTTAACGAAACCCTCGCCTTAAAAGAAATGGCAATTAGAGATTTGCTAGAAAATCATAAGGTAGATGGAATCGTCGCGTCGGATGACCTCACTGCTCTTCTTATTTTAAATCCTTAGGTATTCATATTCCTAAGGATTTAAAAATTATTGGCTTTGATGGTAGTAAAATTGTCCGTGATTTCGAGCCACGTTTATCTACAATTGTTCAACCTATTCCCTCAATTGCACAATTACTTGTTAAACTTTTAGAAAAAAGAATCGATAATCCAACTGAAGAACTGGATAACTATACCTACTATTTACCTGTAGAACTACTTAAACGTGAATCTAGTGGAAACTAAAAAACATTAGGCACTTCAATGTGTCTAATGTTTTTTGTTACTCTAAATACATTTTCCTAAAATCTTTTAGATCTTGCCTTGAAAAACCAAGTTCTTTAGTAAAGTAATTTTCAAAACCGCCATATCCAATATCGATTGTCTGAGTAATTCCTTCAATAGCGGTACCTTCACCTTCAGTAATATTCATGCGATTAACCATTTTAATCATTTCAGAATCACTTGGAAGTTGCTTTTTAAGACCAAAAGTATACAGCTCATTTGTTAATAAATAGTCACGGGCAATTGTATGCTCATCAACACCCAGGCCCTTTAAAATTAATGCTGTGGTCATTCCAGTTCTATCTTTACCAGCACTGCAGTGATATACTAACGCTTCATCCTCCGGTAAGGTAAGTAGGGACGCAAACACACGGGCAAAAGCCTTTTGACTAGCGGGACTTAAAATTACATTTTGATAAATTTCGCCTAAATAACTATTAACTTTAGGAATATGATGTAAAAAGCGATATAGTTTATGACTGTCATTAACAAAATTACCGCTGCTATCCTCTGCGTAGACATGACAATCGAGAACTTCTACCCCATTCCATTGTCGGTCCGGAGCCATTAATTGTTCATTACTTGTGCGTAAATCACAATCTACTGTGACTTTCATTTCTTCTAACTTTTCCTCATCGCGTTTAGTTAGACTACTTAAGGAATCAGAACGATAAATTTTATTCCACTTAACATGTTTACCTTCATTATTTTCATAGCCACCAATATCGCGAAAATTAACAGTACCATCAAAGGTAACTAAACGATTATGTTCCATACTTTTCATCCTTTATTATCCATATTATCTCTCAGTTTATATTCTAGACTATTTTCTACAGTAATTAAGTATTTGAGATTTAAGTTCAGGAAAAGTTTTTCCCTTCTGCCTTGCGTACAGAACACTTTCACTTTGTTAGTTTATTTTTTATAATTGATAGTAATAATTTACCGAAAATAAATTTTAGGAGGGACGGCACAATATGTCAAAAGAACACATCGAAGTTTTAACAATTGCAGGTCATGATAGCGACGGAAGTGCTGGAATGCCAGCAGATTTACATGCTTTTTATGCACGTGGCGTTTATGGAATGGGGCTTTTAACAGCTGCTGTCGCAGGAAATTCTCAAGGTATTTTTGCACAACAATTAATGCCATTAGATTTTATTCAAAAGCAATTTGATGTTTTAAATGAAGACTTTAAAATAAAAGCCGTTAAAACAGGAATGCTAGCTAATAAAGAAATTATTGATGTAGTTGCTAAAAACTTAAAACATTATCAAATGCAAAATATTGTGCTTGATCCAGTAATCATCACTAAGCATGGAGCTACACTTTTAGCAGATGATGCCTATCAAGCTTTTCTTGACGAATTAGTTCCCCTTGCAACAATTATTACACCGAACTTTTTTGAAGCTCAGAAATTGACTGAACTTGAACTAAAGAATGAAGATGAAATTAAACAAGGCGCAAGAAAGCTACAAAAAATGGGCGTTAAAAATGTTTTAATTAAGGGCAGTCACCACAATAGCAATCAAACTGAAGTTAAGGACTACCTTTTATTAGCAGATGGTTCAGAAGAATGGTTAACTAAGCCATATTTCAAAACAGATCGAGTTAACGGAACTGGTGATACTTTATCAGCAGTAATTACAGCTGAATTAGCTAAAGGGACTGATCTCAAAACGGCTGTTAAAATTGCTAAGGATTTTACTTATGAAGCCATTTCACATCCAATAAATGTTGGCTCTAAATATGGCCCAATCAACCATCTAGCCGCTCAAGAAGAAATGAACTAATATTTTTTACTAACTAGGATTTAAGACAATTTTAAGTTATACTTTGAACATACAATTTAAATAAGGATGATAATTATGGCAGATAAAACAATAAAAATTGCATACTTATACGAAAATTTAATGAATACTTACGGAGATTCTGGCGATGTTAAAGTAATTCGTTACCTATTGGATAAGCAAGGCTATCAAACTGAAGTTGATAACATTTCATTAGACGATAGTTTTGATGCTAATGACTACGACTTTTTATTCTTTGGTGGTGGTCAAGACTTTGAACAAACTGTTGTAGCTAAAGATCTGCCACGTCATAAAGAAACAATTGAAAACTATATCAAAGCCGGTAATCCAATGCTTTGTATCTGTGGTGGTTATCAATTGATGGGAGATTATTATAAAACTAACTCTGGCATTACCATCAAAGGATTAGGGATCTTACCTTTACATACAATTTTTAAGGCAGACAAGCGAATGATTGGTGATACCCGCTATATGACTGAATGGGGCGAAGTAAAAGCCTTTGAAAATCATTCAGGACAAACTTACTTTGATAATACTAATATGCTTCATCCCTTTGGTGAAATGATTGAAGGTTACGGCAACAATCCCCAAGATAAAGTTGAAGGTTTACGCTACAAAAACTTTATTGGATCATATTCACACGGACCGCTACTTCGAAACACAAATGTGGCAAACGCGATTGTTAAAATGATTTTAGAACGTCACAAGGAGCGTACTGCTAATGAAGTTGAATCCGTTTAGAAAAGAAAGCCTCAAGCGTTATCTCGGTACTGATAAGCACTTTGTCAAAACGCTCGGGGCTTTTGACTTATTAACCATTGGTATCGGAGCAGTTATTGGGACAGGAATTTTTATTTTACCAGGTACGGTTGCTGCTAAAGAAGCTGGTCCTGGTGTAACACTTTCATTTCTTATTGCTGCTTTAGTTTGTACGCTAGCAAGTATGTGTTATGCCGAACTCTCTTCTAGCATCCCTGTTGCGGGCTCGGCTTATTCCTACGGAAATATCCTTTACGGAGAAGTTATTGGCTGGATTTTAGGTTGGGCATTAATCTTAGAATATATGCTCTCAGTTGCTGCAGTATCAGCTGGATGGGCTTCTTATTTCAACTCCTTACTACACAGCTTTGGCTTACACATCCCGCATCATTTTGAGGGATCATTCGATCCGTTAAATGGTACGTACCTAAATTTATGGGCAGTCATTAGTGTTTTATTAATTGGAATCTTACTTTCTCGTGGAATGAAAGCATCCATGAAATTTAATAATGCTGCTGTTTTAATTAAGATAGCACTCATATTTATTTTTATTGGTGTTGGTTTATTTTTTATTAAGCCTAAAAACTATCAACCTTTCACGCCATATGGAACTACAGGCGTTTTACGTGGAGCTACAACAGTCTTTTTTGCGTTTTTAGGTTTTGACGTTGTTTCATCTTCAGCAGCTGAAGTTAAAAATCCTAAAAAAAATATGCCTATTGGAATCATCGGTACTCTAATCGTAGCAGCTCTTCTCTATATGGGAGTTTCAGTAGTTTTAACTGGGATGGTAAATTATAAACAACTAGATGTAGCTAATCCGGTTGCCTACGCTCTAAAGGTCGTTAACCAAGGTTGGGTAGCAGATTTATTATCGATTGGTGCTATTGTCGGAATGAGTACAATGATGTTAACTATGATTTACTCAAGTTCACGTCTAATTTATTCTATTGGACGCGATGGACTCCTACCTAGCTTTTTAGGAAAAATTGACAAACATGGTCTTCCAGAAAATGCCCTCTGGATCGTAACTATTGTGATTGCAATTATGGGTGGTCTCTTTTCTCTTGAAGAACTTACTAGCTTAGTTTCAATTGGGACATTGCTTGCCTTCACTTTTGTTTCATTTGGAGTTATCTTATTACGCAGAAGAAAAGATATTCCTGAAGGTGACTTCAAGGTTCCATTCTATCCAGTAATTCCAATTCTTTCTGGACTTGCCTGCATTGGCATGATGTGTTTTTTATCTGTTAAAACTTATATTTTTGCTAGTGTTTGGTTCTTATTTGGACTATTTATTTACTGTGTCTATGGATATAAACATAGTAAAATCAGCAAAAGAAATGCTTAATTACAAAAAAGAGTAGTTACTCGGGAGTTTTGAGTAACTACTCTTTTTTATTACGACTTTTCGGTTCCCAATTAAGTGCTAATACTGCACAAATGATCATTATTGAACCAATCCAATCAATTGGAGCCATCACTAATCCAAAAATAATTACTGACCCAATCGTTGCGGAAACCGGCTCAAAAGCATCTAATAAACTAGCAGTTGATGGTTTAATATAACGAAGTGATCCCATCATCCATTGAAATGGAATTAGAGTTCCAATCACGATTACACCAGCCATTAGCCAAAAAACATTAATATTATTCGGAATCTTTGGCCATACCGGATGTACTATTACCAAAGCAATCCCTGAAAAAAGCAAGCCCCATCCAGTTACTACTAAACTAGAAGTATGATCAAGTAATCGACGTGGAATAAGAGTATTGGTAGCTACACCTACTGCCGAAATTAGACCCCAAAATAAAACTGAAGGAGTTAGGGACAATTGATTAAAGTGCCCATGTGTAGCTAAAAAGAAAACTCCTATAAAAGCAACAATAGCAGCAATTACATCTACTGCACGTAATACCTGATGCTCAAATACTACCATATAAAATAAGACAAAAAATGGTCCAATAAACTGTAATACAGTAGCAATGGAGGCATTTGCTTGTTGAACAACAATGAAGTAACAATATTGCACGGGTAATAACCCCAACAAACCGTACGCAATGACAGTAATTGCATCTTTTTTATCAGTCATAGTTTTAAGTGGTCTTTTGCCAGTAATTTGAGCAAAAATCAATAATAATACTCCGCTTACTACCATTCGAACTTGTGAAATCCAAATCGGCGTTATACTTGAGCTGATATTAAATAATCCCTTAGCAAATAACCCTGAAATGCCCCAAAAAACACAGGCTAATGCTGCCAAGCACGTCCACAATCTCTTTTTTGTCATATTTTTCCAACTTTCCTAATCTTATGCAAGATTCATCATAACATACTAGAAAAAAATTATCTTTTTACCTCTTGCTTTTTCAACGCAAATCGAGTTAAATATACTTAATATAAAAATTAAAAAGCAATGAAGAGACGAGTAGATAATTTTATTCTTTCAGTGAATTAGCGTTAGTGAGAAGCTAGTAGACCCTGAATTATCGAATAACACTTTTCCGCTGTGCTGCTAGCCTAAATTAAAGTAAGCTACGCCGTCATCGGTACGTTATCAAGCCGAAGAGCATGATTGTGTTCTATTAAGCTGGTCTATTTTTAGACAATTTAGGTGGTACCGCGGAAAAAAGCCTTTCGTCCTGAGAAACTCAGGAGTGAAGGGCTTTTTTCTTTACTCTTAAAATTTTTCTAAGGAGTACAGATAATTATGACATTAATATTACCTAAGGACTACCATCCAAGTTTAACCATTCGTGATACTGAAGCCGCAATTGTTTTCATTAGAGAAAATTTTCAAGATAAAATTGCTGACAAATTAAACCTTCAAAGAATGTCAGCACCAATGTTTGTTGAAAAATCTACTGGATTAAATGATAACTTAAATGGGATTGAACGTCCGGTTGCTTTTGATATGAAGGCTATGCCAGATGATACAATCGAAGTTGTACACTCATTAGCAAAATGGAAACGTCTAGCACTTAAGCGTTATGGTTTTGGAATGCATGAAGGTCTTTATACTAACATGAACGCAATTCGGCGTGATGAAGATTTAGATAATTTTCACTCAATCTACGTAGATCAATGGGACTGGGAAAAGATTATTGCTAAAGAAGAAAGAAATATTGAGACTCTTAAAACTACTGTCAAACAAATTTTTAAAGCAATTAAAGAAACTGAAAAAGAGCTCCGCGCACGCTATCCGGGTTCTACTTACCGCTTACCTAGCGATATTACTTTTATTACTACACAAGAACTGGAAGACCGCTGGCCAGATTTAGCACCAGAAGAACGTGAAGATAAAATAGCTAAAGAGAAAAAAGCAGTATTCTTAATGAAAATTGGCGATAAATTAAAGCGTAGTGGTAAACCACACGATGGTCGTGCACCAGATTACGATGACTGGCAGTTAAATGGTGACTTACTATTTTGGTATGAACCTTTACAACGTAAAATAGAAATTTCTTCAATGGGAATTCGAGTTAGCGAAGAATCGCTGAAAGAGCAACTCAAAAAAGCTCATACTGAAGAAAGATCTGATTTACCTTTCCACAAAATGCTTTTAGAAGGTAAACTTCCTTATACAATTGGTGGGGGTATTGGCCAATCTCGTTTATGTATGCTTTTACTTGGAAAAGCTCATATTGGCGAAGTTCAAGCAAGTATTTGGCCTCCCGAAATGATTGAATCATGTGAAACTGCCGACATAAAAATTCTATAGCACAAAAAAAGACTGTCTAAGCCAATCGGCTTAACAGTCTTTTTCGTTATTTACTAGCTTTACGATCTTTTCTAGAGATAATAAACATAATTAGAGGTAAGAGGATAAATCCAAAAATCATCATAGCAATTGCATACCAGTTAATTCCAGTTACTTGTCCTTGGGCATTGACTACCCCAAACTGAGCCTTCCAGTTATATTCTACTAGTAAGAAAATCACTAGAGCAATGGAAAGAATTGGAACGATAATATCAGTCCACACATTCTTTTGCGCATTTAAAACTGGTTCTGCAGTTTTTCCACGATAGAATTGAATAACTGCCAATGGAACTACAATAAAGCCTAAGAAACGTACCATAGCACTTAAAGTAATCAAGTTAACCATATTATATTCAAATGCCATTGGAATTAAAATTGCAAATAATACGGAAATAAAGAAGGTTCTAATTGGGAAATTATTCTTAGTTCTTTTAGTTAAAGCCTTTGAGAATTGATTTTCACGTGCCATAGCTTCTAAAATTCGTGGAGCATTGAAACTAGAAGCAACATTAATACCAAACATTGAAACTAAAGCACCAACTAAGATAACATCCCTTAAAATTTCATTCTTAAAAATAGCCGCAATTGCGACAACTTGCTTAGTTGTCATTAATGCTTTTGGATCGAGCATCATTGCAACAGCAACAACCCCAATATAAATTACCGCGATAACAATAATAGCTAAAGGAATAGCGCGTGGTAAGTTTTTAGCAGGATTCTTCATATCGTCTGAACCAGAAGCAACTGATTCAAATCCAGTAAAGGCATAGAAGGCAGATACGATTGCCATTACAAAACCTGTAGTAGTTAAAGTAGGAACAATCTTTTGACCATTTTGAGTAATTTGATCTACCTGACTTAAATTACTTGAAGCACCACTTACAATTAATAAAACTACCCCTGCAACAATAATTAATACTAGAGCAGCTAACTTACCAATAGTCGCTAAGTTCATAACATACTTAACCACTTTTTGACCAAATAAATTAATTACCGTAATAACAGCCATTAATATCAAAAAACCAATAGTTACACTCATCGTTTCATTTGGGTTACCACCAAAAATAGAAATAGTAGATTTAATAACCCCAACTGCCATTACATCCCAGGCAACACTAGCTGAAAAATAACGTAAAATTCCCATATAGAAACCAACATTATTTCCAAAAGCTGCCTTTGAGTATGCATAAGCTGCTCCAGATTTAGTTACATATTTTGCTGCTGCTGCAAAAGAAATAGCTAAAATAGATGCAAAAATTGCAGCTATAAAATATACAATTAAAGCTTTAGATCCAGCCTGTTGAACTACGCTCCCAGGTGTTAAAAATATTCCTGAGCCAATAATCGAATTAATGGCCAACAAAACAATAGACCAAAAGCCTAATTTACTTGTTTCATTTTCGTTCATCTATTAATAACTTCTTTCTATTTTTTCTTTGCATTATCAATAATATATTTAAACAGATTATTTTGATAAGGAACTACACGATGAAGCATTTCGGGATGCCATTGAACCGCAATAACTGATGCATCTTCGTTTTCAATTGCCTCTACTACCCCATCTACACAACGAGCTGAAACCTTAAAATCATCTGCTACATCCTTAATTAATTGATGGTGGAAAGAATTTGTTTGCATCTCTTTCTTGCCTAACAATTCTGCAATCTTAGTACCTGCTATTGTTTTTACAGTATGAGTAAGCAAAGTTGGGGTCTGACATTGACTATGCTTTAACGTTTTTTCTTTTCTATAACTAAGATCCTGATATAAGGTTCCACCATGATATACATTAATGATTTGTGCTCCACGACAAATTCCTAAAACTGGAATTCCATTTTCTTCAGCTAGTTTTAAGAGGCGCATATCAAATTTATCTCTTTCAGGCCAAATATCTCCCAATTTTTGTTCAGGCTCTTCACCATAGTTATGAGGATCTACATCATGACCACCAGATAAAATTAATCCTTGAACATTTAAAAGTTGTTCTTTCACAACCTCTTCATCTTCATTGAAAGGAATGATATAAGGGATTCCACCATTTTGGATTACAGAATCAATATAATCGTCATTAACATAACTCCGACGATAGCCTGGAAAAATACCGCCATCATCAATAATTATAGAACCAGAAATTCCAATAATTGGTTTCATATTTACTCGCTCCTTTAACTTACTTTTTACCAATTAGACTTAATTATAAATTACATAGTTTAATTCGTAAACACTATAACTTAAAATTAACACCTTTTTCTCATTATAAGCTAATATTATGCCCTAATAAAAAGACCATCCCTAAAGGAATGGTCCAATTAATTACTTTTTATTACGATGTTTAAGCATATACACAAGGCTTGCTAACACTAAAACTCCAGCACCCACACCTACAGAAATTCTTGTCTCTGGATTGATAAACATAAATACAACAATCACTAATAACATTGCAAATGCAAAATAATTTGAATATGGGTAGAGAGGTAACTTAAATGGATGTTCAGCCATTAAATGTGAATTATTTTTTCTGAATTTCAATTCAGCAATCAAAATTACAAACCATGCTACCATTCCTGGTAAAACAGAAGAACTATAGACAACAACGAACAATTCTCCCATTGACTTATTCATGGTTGACATTATCAAATTCAAAATAAAGCCGATTAAAATACCTGAGGTAATTCCAACGATAGCTCTGTCAGGAACAATACGCTTCGATAGTTTTCCAAAGGCCTTTGGCGCTTCTCCCTCATGTGCCAATTTAAATAGCATTCTACTAGATGAATAAATACCGGAATTCGCACCTGACAAGGCTGCGGTTAAAACTACGAAGTTAATAATCCCAGCAGCTGCTGTGATCCCTACCTTAGTAAAGGTCTCTACAAATGGAGAGCCAATATTACTTAATTGATTCCAAGGATAAATTGTAACGATCACAAAGATTGCCCCAACGTAGAAAATCAAGATACGCCATAAAACTGATTTTACGCTTTTTACAATTGCCTCTTGTGGGTTGGCTACTTCTCCAGCAGAAATACCAATTAATTCTATGCCCTCATATGAACCGGCAATAATTGCCATTGAGAAAAAGAATCCTTTTACTCCACCAGTGAAAAAGCCACCATGTGACCATAGATTACTAAAGCCGATTGGTTTTCCGTGATTTCCTACGCCGAGTAAAATCACCAGCAAACCTAAAATAATCATTATTACAATTGTTACTACCTTAATCATCGCAAACCAAAACTCTAGTGTTCCATAAGCTTTAGCACTAGCTAAGTTTGCCAGTAATAAGAAAGCAATAATTATTATTCCAGACCAAAAAACACTAACTTCAGGCCACCAAAACTTTAAATACTCTGTTGCGGCCACAACTTCTGAAATACCAACAACAATATATTGAAAGACATTAGCCCACTCAGCTAAATATCCCGCTAATGGTGAAATATACTCTGTTGCATAATCTGCAAATGATCCTGTTCCAGGACTAACATAGAGCATCTCTCCCAATGCTCGCATTACGATGTATAAAATTAGTCCTACAAACATATAGGCTAATAAAACTGATGGCCCCGTCCATTTAATAGTTGATGTAGATCCCATGAATAATCCAACACCAATGGCTCCACCTAGAGAGATCATCTCCATTTGTCCAGCAGTCATCGATCGCTTTAATTTAGGGGGATGATTCTGTTTATTCTCCATTATTTACACCATCCTTTTTATGTCGAAATAGATAAACAATTGTAGCTATAAGTAAAACAGCAGCTCCCACTAATACAGAAACTCTAGTTTCAGGGTTAATAAGCATAAAGATAACTATAACAATCAGCATCAAAAATGCAAAGTAATTGGAAATAGGGTATAACGGTAACTTGAAAGGATGGTCTACTAGTAAATCTTGATTATTGCGTCTAAATTTTAGTTCAGCAAGTAAGATTACAAACCATGGAATCATACCTGGTAAGACTGAAGACGAGAAAACGACAACGAATAAATCTTGAGTAGATTTATTAATTGTAGCTGCAATCATATTAATAATAAATCCAATTAGTATTCCCCCGGAAATACCTAAAATTGCATGATTAGGAACAATTCGTTTAGAAATATGTCCAAAGGTTTTAGGAGCATCTCCATCATGAGCTAATTTAAAAAGCATTCTACTAGATGAATAAATTCCAGAGTTTGCTCCTGACAAGGCTGCCGTTAAAACCACAAAGTTGATAATACTTGCCGCTGCTGTAATTCCTACCTTTGCAAATGTAGTTACAAATGGAGAGCCAATATTACTTAATTCATTCCATGGATAGATCGTAACAATAACAAAAATTGCTCCAACATAGAAAATTAAGATACGCCACAAAACCGATTTAACACTTTTTACAATGGCTTTTTTAGGATTGGCTACCTCACCAGCAGATATGCCTAGTAACTCGATTCCTTCATATGAACCAACAATAATTGACATTGAGAAGAAGAACCCTTTTACTCCGCCTGTGAAAAAGCCACCATGTGACCATAGATTACTAAACCCAGTTGGCTTTCCGCCGTTCCCTACTCCAAAGAAAATTACAATGAATCCTAAAATAATCATTAAGATAATAGTTACAACTTTAATCATTGCAAACCAAAACTCTAGGGAAGCATATGCTTTGGCACTAGCTAAATTTGCTAACACTAAAAACAAAATAATAATAATTCCTGACCAAAACACATTCACTTTCGGCCACCAAAACTTTAAATATTCAGTTGCTGCAACTACTTCAGACATTCCAACAACTATATATTCAAATACATTGGCCCACTCAGCTAAATATCCCGCTAATGGATGGACATATTCAGTTGCATAATCTGCAAACGATCCTGTTCCTGGATTAACATATAGCATTTCCCCCAATGCCCGCATTACGATGTATAAAATTAAGCCAACGAACATATATGCCAGTAAAACAGATGGGCCTGTCCACTTTATAGTGGAAGTGGATCCCATGAACAATCCAACCCCAATTGCCCCACCTAAAGATATCATTTCCATTTGACCAGCAGTCATGGAACGTTTCAATTTAGGCATTGACTTTTTATTTTCCATTACTTAGTGCCACTCCTATAAAAAAAACTAGCAGTCACTTGAGAGCTAGTTTTAGATATCAAAAATTGATTAATGATATTTTAATACAGGTACGCGTTAATGCCAAGGCCTTTTTAACAAAAAATAAGGAGCTTAGCCTCAGAGCTAAATCTCCTTATATTACTTTTGCTTAAAATTCCGTTTGATTTTTTGCCAAATGGTAAGAGCTTTTCTCATGTTATCTGCTGGTACATGCTTTCGAATAGCGCGTAAAGTTGGCTTTACATGTCTCGCAGCAAAAATAAAACTACCATTTTTTTTAGTACAAATCTTAAACCGAGGAATATATTTTCCACCAAAATATACATCCGCAACTACAACGGTTACTTCATCCCACGGAATCTGTACATAGTCATTTGGATTATTATCACTATAAAACTCAAACCCTTTATCTCCGACTAAAACTTTTCCATAAGTAGGAATTCCTCTAAACCAAGTCGCAGCATCTACATATTCTGATTTTGTATTTAATGATTGAACCATATAAAAAACCTTTTCATATATAAGAAAAACGGTCTAAACAAGACCGTTTCTTATCTGATTAATTGTTATAGTAAGCCAACTACGTGACCTACAATACCAACAACAAAGATACCAATAATGATAACGATTGGTGAAACTTTCTTCTTTAATAACCACATACATAAGAAAGTTAATAGAACTGCAGCAAGACCAGGAATTAAACTATCCAAGTTTTGTTGTAAGGTTGTTTCCTTAATTCTATCTAAGGCCATACCATTACCTAAGTTGTATTCACTCAAAGCTTTGTGAATACCTTCTGCTCCTTTTGGAAGGGTGTTCCAATCAATATAAGCACCCTTTTGAAGCGGAACGCTTGAAACAACTGGTTTGAAGTTAATTGTTACCCAACGCTCAATTAAAGCACCGATAACAAACATACCCATCATAGAAGCTCCACGGGTAATCTTTTGTAATAAACCACCTGAAGCATCTTCTGTAATTTTAGTACCAGCTTTGTAACCCATTTCTTGAGTGTACCATAAGAATGCCATACGAATTACATTCCATAATACAAAGAACAAGATAGGTCCTAAGATGTTACCACTCAAAGCAAGTGAAGCACCTAATGAACCAATAATAGGACGAACAGTGTACCAAAATACCGGGTCACCAACACCGGCTAAAGGTCCCATCATACCAACTTTAACACCTTGAATAGCAGTGTTATCAACATCCGCACCGTTAGCCTTATCCTCTTCCAAAGCAAGAGTAACACCGATAATAGGTGATGCTAAGTATGGGTGTGTATTAAAGAATTCCAAGTGTCTCTTTAATGCAAGGGATAGATCTTTCTTTTCAGGATATAATTTTCTTAATGCTGGGATTAAACTGTAAGCCCAACCACCGTTTTGCATTCTTTCATAGTTCCATGAACCTTGAAGGAAAGTAGAACGCCACCAAACCTTAATACGATCTGATTTACTTAAAGTTAATTTCTTTTGTGCAGTTTCAGTCATTATATAATTAGCCTCCTCTCGCTCAAATTTTAATAATCATCCAGGATGTCGCCCAATGGGTCGCCTGAACCAGAATTAGAGTTATTGTTGTTTCCACCCTTAGAACCTTCAAGAGCAAGGTACATAATAGCAAGGGAAATACCAATACCACCAAGAGCGATCAAAGTTAATTCTTTAACGGCTGCCAAACAGAAACCAATGATGAAGAATGGCCATACTTCACGGCTAGCCATCATATTAATAACCATAGCGTAACCAACGGCAACAACCATACCACCACCGATGGTCATACCTTCGTTTAACCATGCTGGCATTGCATTTAAGCCAGCACGAACAACAGAAGCTGGAATAGCAAGTAATAATGCAGCTGGAATAGCAATTCGTAAACCTTGTAAAGCAACAGCAATCATTTGCCAACGGTCAATAGCTCTCCAGTTAGCTTCTTCTGCTTTTCTATCCATAATATGAACAATGGCAACAGAAATAGTACGAACTAACATAGTTAAGAACAAACCAGCAACGGCTAAAGGAATAGCAATACCAATCGCAGTACCAATACCCTTTTGACCTTGTCCACCTTGAACCAAAATAATAGTTGAAGCAACTGATGCTAAAGCTGCATCTGGAGCAACAGCAGCACCGATATTAGCCCAACCTAAAGCAATCATTTGTAGTGAACCGCCAAGAATAATACCAATAGTTAAGTTACCAGTAACCAAACCAATTAAAGTACATGCCACTAGAGGTTGATGGAATTGAAATTCATCAAGAATTCCTCCCATACCTGCAAAGAAGGCAACGATCACTACCAGAATCATCTGAATAGCATTCATTTAATAAATCCCCCTATAAATTATTTCTTTTCATCAACTAATTTTTGAGCCTTATCCAAAAGTTCATCCATATTTTGTTTACCATCAGAAGGAACTTTACGGACATCAAATTTAACGCCCAAGTCTTTTAATTTCTTATATGTATCAATATCTTTTTGATCCATTGCCAAAACAGTATTGACATTAACTTTACCATCACTATATGCCATGGATCCAACATTCAATTCTTTGATGTCCATTCCACCTTCAATAGCTTTAAGTGCATCTTCCGGATTTTCAAATAAGATTAATGCCTTAGTATTTCCAAAACGTGGGTCTTTTACTACTTCAAGCATCTTATTGATTGGAACAACATTTGCAGGCACACCAGCTGGTGCTGCTTCCTTAATCATTGTTTTACGAATTTTATCTTTCGCAACATTATCTGAAACAACAATGATTCGATTTGGATTCATAGCCTTAGTCCAACCAGTTGCAACTTGTCCATGAAGAAGACGTGAATCAATTCTAGCTAAAACATACTTAATATGACCATCGCCAATGACAGTACCCTCAGGAATAGCACCTTGTGGTTGTGCATTATTACTTGGAGCGGCCTTTGTCTCTTCTTTAGGCATAAGAGATTCAGGTTGTGTTTTAATTCCATCACGACCTGGTTTAACAATAGCTTTGGCAATATCATGCGCATTATCGCTTGCCATTCTTTGGCCCAAAGCTTCAATAACCATAGGTAAATTCATACCTGATACAATAGCCCAAGTATCTTCATGTTCTTTAACAAGATTATTTGCTTGGTTAAATGGTGTACCTCCCCATAGATCAATCAAAAACAATACTTGATCTTGATCATCAAAAGAAGCCACAGCTCTTTCCATCTTAGCTCTAATATCATCAGGACCTTCGTCAGGCTTTAAAATTACATGAGCCAGATTCTCTTGCTTACCAAAAATCATTTCAGCAGATTGAAAGATTCCATCAGCAAAGCCACCATGACTAGCTAGGACAATTCCTACCATTTGATTTCCCCCTTAATCAAAATATCTCCACGAATACTTTATAGCAGAATAAATGTATACGTTTGCTTTTAATATCATAACATTTTTTTATTGAAAATGCTTGCATAAAGTTAAAAAAGTAGAAAAAAAATAATAACTATACAAAAAAGGAAGAACAAAGATAATTCTTCATTCTTCCTTTAACTCATCACTTTACTCCGGCTGTCAGACTCGAACTGACGACAACCTGATTAACAGTCAGGTGCTCTACCAACTGAGCTAAGCCGGAATATTAAAAAAGAGCACGGCGACTGCCTACCCTCGCAGGCAGTTTCCCACCAACTACTCTCGGCGTTAAGAAGCTTAACTTCTGTGTTCGGCATGGGAACAGGTGTATCCTTCTTGCCATCGCCACCGTACTCTTTCTGAGCTTTTACACTCAAAACTGAATATAATCTCTAGCCTTTAAACCTTTGAGCTTTGGTCAAGTGCTCGACTGATTAGTACTAGTCCGCTCCACATATCGCTATGCTTCCACTCCTAGCCTATCTACCTCATCGTCTTTAAGGTGTCTTACTGCTTTCGCATCGGAAATCTCATCTTGAGGGGGGCTTCGCACTTAGATGCTTTCAGCGCTTATCCCTTCCATACATAGCTACCCAGCGATGCCTTTGGCAAGACAACTGGTACACCAGCGGTATGTCCATCCCGGTCCTCTCGTACTAAGGACAGCTCCTCTCAAATTTCCTACGCCCACGACGGATAGGGACCGAACTGTCTCACGACGTTCTGAACCCAGCTCGCGTGCCGCTTTAATGGGCGAACAGCCCAACCCTTGGGACCGACTTCAGCCCCAGGATGCGACGAGCCGACATCGAGGTGCCAAACCTCCCCGTCGATGTGAACTCTTGGGGGAGATAAGCCTGTTATCCCCAGGGTAGCTTTTATCCGTTGAGTGATGGCCTTTCCATGCAGTACCACCAGATCACTAAGCCCGACTTTCGTCCCTGCTCGAGTTGTAGCTCTCGCAGTCAAGCTCCCTTATACCTTTACACTCTGCGAATGATTTCCAACCATTCTGAGGGAACCTTTGGGCGCCTCCGTTACACTTTAGGAGGCGACCGCCCCAGTCAAACTGCCCACCTGACACTGTCCTCCAGAACGCTCAGCTCTGTGAGTTAGAGGATCCATCAAACAAGGGTAGTATCCCAACATTGCCTCCGGTAAGACTAGCGTCCTACTTTCTCTGGCTCCTACCTATCCTGTACATGTTTAACAAATACTCAATATCAAGCTACAGTAAAGCTCCATGGGGTCTTTCCGTCCTGTCGCGGGTAACCCGCATCTTCACGGGTATTATAATTTCACCGAGTCTCTCGTTGAGACAGTGCCCAAATCATTACACCTTTCGTGCAGGTCGGAACTTACCCGACAAGGAATTTCGCTACCTTAGGACCGTTATAGTTACGGCCGCCGTTTACTGGGGCTTCAATTCAAACCTTCGCTTACGCTAAGCTCTCCTCTTAACCTTCCAGCACCGGGCAGGTGTCAGCACCTATACGTCATCTTACGATTTTGCAGATACCTGTGTTTTTGATAAACAGTTGTTTGGGCCTATTCACTGCGGCTGATATTTTACTATCAGCACCCCTTCTCCCGAAGTTACGGGGTCATTTTGCCGAGTTCCTTAACGAGAGTTCTCTCGCTCACCTGAGTGTTCTCCACTCGACTACCTGTGTCGGTTTGCGGTACGGGTAAAATTGTTCTGGCTAGAAGCTTTTCTTGGCAGTGTGACATCATGACCTTCGCTACTTTTATTTCGCTCCGCATCACAGCTTGAAATCTAAAGACAAGCATTTGACTCATCTTTTTTCTTACTGCTTGCACATGTATTTCCAGCAACATGCGTCATTAGCCTCCTGCGTCCCTCCTTTGCTCATATCGAACAATTTCAGTACAGGAATTTCTACCTGTTGTCCATCGGCTACGCCTCTCGGCCTTACCTTAGGTCCCGACTTACCCTGGGCGGACGAGCCTGCCCCAGGAAACCTTAGTCTTTCGGCGGATAGGATTCTCACCTATCTTTCGCTACTCATACCGGCATTCTCACTTCTAAGCGCTCCATTAGTCCTCTCGATCTAACTTCGCCGCACTTAGAACGCTCTCCTACCACGCATATAATATATGCATCCACAGTTTCGGTACTATGCTTAGCCCCGGTACATTTTCGGCGCAGCGTCACTCGACTAGTGAGCTATTACGCACTCTTTAAATGGTGGCTGCTTCTAAGCCAACATCCTAGTTGTCTACGCAACTCCACATCCTTTTCCACTTAGCATAGATTTGGGGACCTTAACTGGTGATCTGGGCTGTTTCCCTTTCGACTACGGATCTTATCACTCGCAGTCTGACTCCCGTGCATTGATATCTGGCATTCGGAGTTTATCTGGATTCAGTAACCCCTGACGGGCCCCTAGTCCAAACAGCGCTCTACCTCCATTATCATTCACACGAGGCTAGCCCTAAAGCTATTTCGGAGAGAACCAGCTATCTCCAAGTTCGTTTGGAATTTCACCGCTACCCACAACTCATCCCCGCGATTTTTAACTCACGTGGGTTCGGTCCTCCAGCGTGTTTTACCACGCCTTCAACCTGGTCATGGGTAGGTCACTTGGTTTCGGGTCTACGTCATGATACTCTTTCGCCCTATTCAGACTCGCTTTCGCTCCGGCTCCGTCTTTTCTGACTTAACCTTGCACCATAACGTAACTCGCCGGTTCATTCTACAAAAGGCACGCCATTACACTTTAATGTGCTCTGACTACTTGTAGGCACACGGTTTCAGGTTCTCTTTCACTCCCCTTCCGGGGTTCTTTTCACCTTTCCCTCACGGTACTGGTTCACTATCGGTCACTAGTTAGTATTTAGCCTTGCGAGATGGTCCTCGCGGTTTCAATCGGGATTCCTCGTGTCCCGACCTACTCAGGATCCTGCTAAGTCTCTCCGCAATTTCGCGTACGGGGCTCTCACCCTCTCTGGCTTATCTTTCCAGATAATTCTGCTATCACTTCAAGTACTATATCGCAGTCCTACAACCCCAACTGGCAAGCCAGTTGGTTTGGGCTCTTTCCTGTTCGCTCGCCGCTACTTGGGAAATCGATTTTTCTTTCTCTTCCTGCAGCTACTTAGATGTTTCAGTTCACTGCGTCTTCCTTCATTAACCTTAACAGTTAATGATAATACCTCGCGGTATTGGGTTCCCCCATTCGGATATCTCCGGATCATTGCTTACTTACTGCTCCCCGAAGCCTTTCGTGGTTCGTCACGTCCTTCATCGGCTTCTAGTGCCAAGGCATTCACCATGCGCCCTTTTCTACTTGACCTATTTCAAGTTGAGTTTCTCTCTCTTCTCGGTCGCTCTTCAATCTGTTTTTTCGATTGTCTCGGTTTTTTTGCTTTTGATTATATTCAGTTTTCAATGTACTAACCCTTGAGACTTTATGTCTCAATGGAGGCTAACGGGATCGAACCGATGACCTCCTGCGTGCAAAGCAGGCGCTCTCCCATCTGAGCTAAGCCCCCATCATTGCCTTTTATCAAAGCTTTTTTGCTTTGAATGGGCCTAAATGGACTTGAACCATCGACCTCACGCTTATCAGGCGTGCGCTCTAACCAGCTGAGCTATAGGCCCGATTATGCTTGGCTTGTTATTCAAGTTGTTTGAGGTAATACCCTCAAAACTAAACAAAGTTTCTCAGTGTGCTTCCGCTTGGCTTTCTCGATGACTTCTCTTAGTGCTCTCGCACTCTCCATCATCTTTCGCCTTCCTTAGAAAGGAGGTGATCCAGCCGCAGGTTCTCCTACGGCTACCTTGTTACGACTTCACCCTAATCATCTGTCCTACCTTAGACGGCTGACTCCTATAAAGGTTATCCCACCGGCTTTGGGTGTTACAGACTCTCATGGTGTGACGGGCGGTGTGTACAAGGCCCGGGAACGTATTCACCGCGGCGTGCTGATCCGCGATTACTAGCGATTCCAGCTTCGTGTAGGCGAGTTGCAGCCTACAGTCCGAACTGAGAACGGCTTTAAGAGATCCGCTTGCCTTCGCAGGTTCGCTTCTCGTTGTACCGTCCATTGTAGCACGTGTGTAGCCCAGGTCATAAGGGGCATGATGACTTGACGTCATCCCCACCTTCCTCCGGTTTGTCACCGGCAGTCTCATTAGAGTGCCCAACTTAATGATGGCAACTAATGACAAGGGTTGCGCTCGTTGCGGGACTTAACCCAACATCTCACGACACGAGCTGACGACAGCCATGCACCACCTGTCTCAGCGTCCCCGAAGGGAACACCTAATCTCTTAGGTTTGCACTGGATGTCAAGACCTGGTAAGGTTCTTCGCGTTGCTTCGAATTAAACCACATGCTCCACCGCTTGTGCGGGCCCCCGTCAATTCCTTTGAGTTTCAACCTTGCGGTCGTACTCCCCAGGCGGAGTGCTTAATGCGTTAGCTGCAGCACTGAGAGGCGGAAACCTCCCAACACTTAGCACTCATCGTTTACGGCATGGACTACCAGGGTATCTAATCCTGTTCGCTACCCATGCTTTCGAGCCTCAGCGTCAGTTGCAGACCAGAGAGCCGCCTTCGCCACTGGTGTTCTTCCATATATCTACGCATTCCACCGCTACACATGGAGTTCCACTCTCCTCTTCTGCACTCAAGTTCAACAGTTTCTGATGCAATTCTCCGGTTGAGCCGAAGGCTTTCACATCAGACTTATTGAACCGCCTGCACTCGCTTTACGCCCAATAAATCCGGACAACGCTTGCCACCTACGTATTACCGCGGCTGCTGGCACGTAGTTAGCCGTGACTTTCTAAGTAATTACCGTCAAATAAAGGCCAGTTACTACCTCTATCTTTCTTCACTACCAACAGAGCTTTACGAGCCGAAACCCTTCTTCACTCACGCGGCGTTGCTCCATCAGACTTTCGTCCATTGTGGAAGATTCCCTACTGCTGCCTCCCGTAGGAGTTTGGGCCGTGTCTCAGTCCCAATGTGGCCGATCAGTCTCTCAACTCGGCTATGCATCATTGCCTTGGTAAGCCGTTACCTTACCAACTAGCTAATGCACCGCAGGTCCATCCAAGAGTGATAGCAGAACCATCTTTCAAACTCTAGACATGCGTCTAGTGTTGTTATCCGGTATTAGCATCTGTTTCCAGGTGTTATCCCAGTCTCTTGGGCAGGTTACCCACGTGTTACTCACCCGTCCGCCGCTCGCTTGTATCTAGTTTCATTTAGTGCAAGCACTAAAATCATCTAGGCAAGCTCGCTCGACTTGCATGTATTAGGCACGCCGCCAGCGTTCGTCCTGAGCCAGGATCAAACTCTCATTTTCCTTTTGAAAATGAGCTTTTTATCGTTTAGCTCTAAAACTTTCTTTGAGTTATCTCAAATTTATTGCTTGCGAATTGACTTCGCTTTTGTTTGGGATTTTTATATCCCGCACACTTTCAGCGAAACTTTGTTCAGTTTTCAAGGTACTACCGTTGTCATGTGACAACTTTTATATTATATCATGTCTTTTAAGCTTTGACAAGAACTTTTTTAATTTTCTCATCTCTCTCAAATGACAGCTTTATAATATTATCATCTTTTGCTCGCTTTGGCAAGCTTTTTTTATCATTTTTTTGATAAAAATAGGAGCCTAGTTGACTCCATTGGCTCCGGCTGTCAGACTCGAACTGACGACAACCTGATTAACAGTCAGGTGCTCTACCAACTGAGCTAAGCCGGAATATTAAAAAAGAGCACGGCGACTGCCTACCCTCGCAGGCAGTTTCCCACCAACTACTCTCGGCGTTAAGAAGCTTAACTTCTGTGTTCGGCATGGGAACAGGTGTATCCTTCTTGCCATCGCCACCGTACTCTTTCTGAGCTTTTACACTCAAAACTGAATATAATCTCTAGCCTTTAAACCTTTGAGCTTTGGTCAAGTGCTCGACTGATTAGTACTAGTCCGCTCCACATATCGCTATGCTTCCACTCCTAGCCTATCTACCTCATCGTCTTTAAGGTGTCTTACTGCTTTCGCATCGGAAATCTCATCTTGAGGGGGGCTTCGCACTTAGATGCTTTCAGCGCTTATCCCTTCCATACATAGCTACCCAGCGATGCCTTTGGCAAGACAACTGGTACACCAGCGGTATGTCCATCCCGGTCCTCTCGTACTAAGGACAGCTCCTCTCAAATTTCCTACGCCCACGACGGATAGGGACCGAACTGTCTCACGACGTTCTGAACCCAGCTCGCGTGCCGCTTTAATGGGCGAACAGCCCAACCCTTGGGACCGACTTCAGCCCCAGGATGCGACGAGCCGACATCGAGGTGCCAAACCTCCCCGTCGATGTGAACTCTTGGGGGAGATAAGCCTGTTATCCCCAGGGTAGCTTTTATCCGTTGAGTGATGGCCTTTCCATGCAGTACCACCAGATCACTAAGCCCGACTTTCGTCCCTGCTCGAGTTGTAGCTCTCGCAGTCAAGCTCCCTTATACCTTTACACTCTGCGAATGATTTCCAACCATTCTGAGGGAACCTTTGGGCGCCTCCGTTACACTTTAGGAGGCGACCGCCCCAGTCAAACTGCCCACCTGACACTGTCCTCCAGAACGCTCAGCTCTGTGAGTTAGAGGATCCATCAAACAAGGGTAGTATCCCAACATTGCCTCCGGTAAGACTAGCGTCCTACTTTCTCTGGCTCCTACCTATCCTGTACATGTTTAACAAATACTCAATATCAAGCTACAGTAAAGCTCCATGGGGTCTTTCCGTCCTGTCGCGGGTAACCCGCATCTTCACGGGTATTATAATTTCACCGAGTCTCTCGTTGAGACAGTGCCCAAATCATTACACCTTTCGTGCAGGTCGGAACTTACCCGACAAGGAATTTCGCTACCTTAGGACCGTTATAGTTACGGCCGCCGTTTACTGGGGCTTCAATTCAAACCTTCGCTTACGCTAAGCTCTCCTCTTAACCTTCCAGCACCGGGCAGGTGTCAGCACCTATACGTCATCTTACGATTTTGCAGATACCTGTGTTTTTGATAAACAGTTGTTTGGGCCTATTCACTGCGGCTGATATTTTACTATCAGCACCCCTTCTCCCGAAGTTACGGGGTCATTTTGCCGAGTTCCTTAACGAGAGTTCTCTCGCTCACCTGAGTGTTCTCCACTCGACTACCTGTGTCGGTTTGCGGTACGGGTAAAATTGTTCTGGCTAGAAGCTTTTCTTGGCAGTGTGACATCATGACCTTCGCTACTTTTATTTCGCTCCGCATCACAGCTTGAAATCTAAAGACAAGCATTTGACTCATCTTTTTTCTTACTGCTTGCACATGTATTTCCAGCAACATGCGTCATTAGCCTCCTGCGTCCCTCCTTTGCTCATATCGAACAATTTCAGTACAGGAATTTCTACCTGTTGTCCATCGGCTACGCCTCTCGGCCTTACCTTAGGTCCCGACTTACCCTGGGCGGACGAGCCTGCCCCAGGAAACCTTAGTCTTTCGGCGGATAGGATTCTCACCTATCTTTCGCTACTCATACCGGCATTCTCACTTCTAAGCGCTCCATTAGTCCTCTCGATCTAACTTCGCCGCACTTAGAACGCTCTCCTACCACGCATATAATATATGCATCCACAGTTTCGGTACTATGCTTAGCCCCGGTACATTTTCGGCGCAGCGTCACTCGACTAGTGAGCTATTACGCACTCTTTAAATGGTGGCTGCTTCTAAGCCAACATCCTAGTTGTCTACGCAACTCCACATCCTTTTCCACTTAGCATAGATTTGGGGACCTTAACTGGTGATCTGGGCTGTTTCCCTTTCGACTACGGATCTTATCACTCGCAGTCTGACTCCCGTGCATTGATATCTGGCATTCGGAGTTTATCTGGATTCAGTAACCCCTGACGGGCCCCTAGTCCAAACAGCGCTCTACCTCCATTATCATTCACACGAGGCTAGCCCTAAAGCTATTTCGGAGAGAACCAGCTATCTCCAAGTTCGTTTGGAATTTCACCGCTACCCACAACTCATCCCCGCGATTTTTAACTCACGTGGGTTCGGTCCTCCAGCGTGTTTTACCACGCCTTCAACCTGGTCATGGGTAGGTCACTTGGTTTCGGGTCTACGTCATGATACTCTTTCGCCCTATTCAGACTCGCTTTCGCTCCGGCTCCGTCTTTTCTGACTTAACCTTGCACCATAACGTAACTCGCCGGTTCATTCTACAAAAGGCACGCCATTACACTTTAATGTGCTCTGACTACTTGTAGGCACACGGTTTCAGGTTCTCTTTCACTCCCCTTCCGGGGTTCTTTTCACCTTTCCCTCACGGTACTGGTTCACTATCGGTCACTAGTTAGTATTTAGCCTTGCGAGATGGTCCTCGCGGTTTCAATCGGGATTCCTCGTGTCCCGACCTACTCAGGATCCTGCTAAGTCTCTCCGCAATTTCGCGTACGGGGCTCTCACCCTCTCTGGCTTATCTTTCCAGATAATTCTGCTATCACTTCAAGTACTATATCGCAGTCCTACAACCCCAACTGGCAAGCCAGTTGGTTTGGGCTCTTTCCTGTTCGCTCGCCGCTACTTGGGAAATCGATTTTTCTTTCTCTTCCTGCAGCTACTTAGATGTTTCAGTTCACTGCGTCTTCCTTCATTAACCTTAACAGTTAATGATAATACCTCGCGGTATTGGGTTCCCCCATTCGGATATCTCCGGATCATTGCTTACTTACTGCTCCCCGAAGCCTTTCGTGGTTCGTCACGTCCTTCATCGGCTTCTAGTGCCAAGGCATTCACCATGCGCCCTTTTCTACTTGACCTATTTCAAGTTGAGTTTCTCTCTCTTCTCGGTCGCTCTTCAATCTGTTTTTTCGATTGTCTCGGTTTTTTTGCTTTTGATTATATTCAGTTTTCAATGTACTAACCCTTGAGACTTTATGTCTCAATGGAGGCTAACGGGATCGAACCGATGACCTCCTGCGTGCAAAGCAGGCGCTCTCCCATCTGAGCTAAGCCCCCATCATTGCCTTTTATCAAAGCTTTTTTGCTTTGAATGGGCCTAAATGGACTTGAACCATCGACCTCACGCTTATCAGGCGTGCGCTCTAACCAGCTGAGCTATAGGCCCGATTATGCTTGGCTTGTTATTCAAGTTGTTTGAGGTAATACCCTCAAAACTAAACAAAGTTTCTCAGTGTGCTTCCGCTTGGCTTTCTCGATGACTTCTCTTAGTGCTCTCGCACTCTCCATCATCTTTCGCCTTCCTTAGAAAGGAGGTGATCCAGCCGCAGGTTCTCCTACGGCTACCTTGTTACGACTTCACCCTAATCATCTGTCCTACCTTAGACGGCTGACTCCTATAAAGGTTATCCCACCGGCTTTGGGTGTTACAGACTCTCATGGTGTGACGGGCGGTGTGTACAAGGCCCGGGAACGTATTCACCGCGGCGTGCTGATCCGCGATTACTAGCGATTCCAGCTTCGTGTAGGCGAGTTGCAGCCTACAGTCCGAACTGAGAACGGCTTTAAGAGATCCGCTTGCCTTCGCAGGTTCGCTTCTCGTTGTACCGTCCATTGTAGCACGTGTGTAGCCCAGGTCATAAGGGGCATGATGACTTGACGTCATCCCCACCTTCCTCCGGTTTGTCACCGGCAGTCTCATTAGAGTGCCCAACTTAATGATGGCAACTAATGACAAGGGTTGCGCTCGTTGCGGGACTTAACCCAACATCTCACGACACGAGCTGACGACAGCCATGCACCACCTGTCTCAGCGTCCCCGAAGGGAACACCTAATCTCTTAGGTTTGCACTGGATGTCAAGACCTGGTAAGGTTCTTCGCGTTGCTTCGAATTAAACCACATGCTCCACCGCTTGTGCGGGCCCCCGTCAATTCCTTTGAGTTTCAACCTTGCGGTCGTACTCCCCAGGCGGAGTGCTTAATGCGTTAGCTGCAGCACTGAGAGGCGGAAACCTCCCAACACTTAGCACTCATCGTTTACGGCATGGACTACCAGGGTATCTAATCCTGTTCGCTACCCATGCTTTCGAGCCTCAGCGTCAGTTGCAGACCAGAGAGCCGCCTTCGCCACTGGTGTTCTTCCATATATCTACGCATTCCACCGCTACACATGGAGTTCCACTCTCCTCTTCTGCACTCAAGTTCAACAGTTTCTGATGCAATTCTCCGGTTGAGCCGAAGGCTTTCACATCAGACTTATTGAACCGCCTGCACTCGCTTTACGCCCAATAAATCCGGACAACGCTTGCCACCTACGTATTACCGCGGCTGCTGGCACGTAGTTAGCCGTGACTTTCTAAGTAATTACCGTCAAATAAAGGCCAGTTACTACCTCTATCTTTCTTCACTACCAACAGAGCTTTACGAGCCGAAACCCTTCTTCACTCACGCGGCGTTGCTCCATCAGACTTTCGTCCATTGTGGAAGATTCCCTACTGCTGCCTCCCGTAGGAGTTTGGGCCGTGTCTCAGTCCCAATGTGGCCGATCAGTCTCTCAACTCGGCTATGCATCATTGCCTTGGTAAGCCGTTACCTTACCAACTAGCTAATGCACCGCAGGTCCATCCAAGAGTGATAGCAGAACCATCTTTCAAACTCTAGACATGCGTCTAGTGTTGTTATCCGGTATTAGCATCTGTTTCCAGGTGTTATCCCAGTCTCTTGGGCAGGTTACCCACGTGTTACTCACCCGTCCGCCGCTCGCTTGTATCTAGTTTCATTTAGTGCAAGCACTAAAATCATCTAGGCAAGCTCGCTCGACTTGCATGTATTAGGCACGCCGCCAGCGTTCGTCCTGAGCCAGGATCAAACTCTCATTTTCCTTTTGAAAATGAGCTTTTTATCGTTTAGCTCTAAAACTTTCTTTGAGTTATCTCAAATTTATTGCTTGCGAATTGACTTCGCTTTTGTTTGGGATTTTTATATCCCGCACACTTTCAGCGAAACTTTGTTCAGTTTTCAAGGTACTACCGTTGTCATGTGACAACTTTTATATTATATCATGTCTTTTAAGCTTTGACAAGAACTTTTTTAATTTTCTCATC
This sequence comes from Lactobacillus johnsonii, assembly GCF_014058685.1. Classification (NCBI taxonomy): domain Bacteria; kingdom Bacillati; phylum Bacillota; class Bacilli; order Lactobacillales; family Lactobacillaceae; genus Lactobacillus; species Lactobacillus johnsonii. The sequence continues at coordinate 1,838,101 of NZ_CP059055.1, forward strand.
TCTCTCAAATGACAGCTTTATAATATTATCATCTTTTGCTCGCTTTGGCAAGCTTTTTTTATCATTTTTTTGATAAAAATAGGAGCCTAGTTGACTCCATTGGCTCCGGCTGTCAGACTCGAACTGACGACAACCTGATTAACAGTCAGGTGCTCTACCAACTGAGCTAAGCCGGAATATTAAAAAAGAGCACGGCGACTGCCTACCCTCGCAGGCAGTTTCCCACCAACTACTCTCGGCGTTAAGAAGCTTAACTTCTGTGTTCGGCATGGGAACAGGTGTATCCTTCTTGCCATCGCCACCGTACTCTTTCTGAGCTTTTACACTCAAAACTGAATATAATCTCTAGCCTTTAAACCTTTGAGCTTTGGTCAAGTGCTCGACTGATTAGTACTAGTCCGCTCCACATATCGCTATGCTTCCACTCCTAGCCTATCTACCTCATCGTCTTTAAGGTGTCTTACTGCTTTCGCATCGGAAATCTCATCTTGAGGGGGGCTTCGCACTTAGATGCTTTCAGCGCTTATCCCTTCCATACATAGCTACCCAGCGATGCCTTTGGCAAGACAACTGGTACACCAGCGGTATGTCCATCCCGGTCCTCTCGTACTAAGGACAGCTCCTCTCAAATTTCCTACGCCCACGACGGATAGGGACCGAACTGTCTCACGACGTTCTGAACCCAGCTCGCGTGCCGCTTTAATGGGCGAACAGCCCAACCCTTGGGACCGACTTCAGCCCCAGGATGCGACGAGCCGACATCGAGGTGCCAAACCTCCCCGTCGATGTGAACTCTTGGGGGAGATAAGCCTGTTATCCCCAGGGTAGCTTTTATCCGTTGAGTGATGGCCTTTCCATGCAGTACCACCAGATCACTAAGCCCGACTTTCGTCCCTGCTCGAGTTGTAGCTCTCGCAGTCAAGCTCCCTTATACCTTTACACTCTGCGAATGATTTCCAACCATTCTGAGGGAACCTTTGGGCGCCTCCGTTACACTTTAGGAGGCGACCGCCCCAGTCAAACTGCCCACCTGACACTGTCCTCCAGAACGCTCAGCTCTGTGAGTTAGAGGATCCATCAAACAAGGGTAGTATCCCAACATTGCCTCCGGTAAGACTAGCGTCCTACTTTCTCTGGCTCCTACCTATCCTGTACATGTTTAACAAATACTCAATATCAAGCTACAGTAAAGCTCCATGGGGTCTTTCCGTCCTGTCGCGGGTAACCCGCATCTTCACGGGTATTATAATTTCACCGAGTCTCTCGTTGAGACAGTGCCCAAATCATTACACCTTTCGTGCAGGTCGGAACTTACCCGACAAGGAATTTCGCTACCTTAGGACCGTTATAGTTACGGCCGCCGTTTACTGGGGCTTCAATTCAAACCTTCGCTTACGCTAAGCTCTCCTCTTAACCTTCCAGCACCGGGCAGGTGTCAGCACCTATACGTCATCTTACGATTTTGCAGATACCTGTGTTTTTGATAAACAGTTGTTTGGGCCTATTCACTGCGGCTGATATTTTACTATCAGCACCCCTTCTCCCGAAGTTACGGGGTCATTTTGCCGAGTTCCTTAACGAGAGTTCTCTCGCTCACCTGAGTGTTCTCCACTCGACTACCTGTGTCGGTTTGCGGTACGGGTAAAATTGTTCTGGCTAGAAGCTTTTCTTGGCAGTGTGACATCATGACCTTCGCTACTTTTATTTCGCTCCGCATCACAGCTTGAAATCTAAAGACAAGCATTTGACTCATCTTTTTTCTTACTGCTTGCACATGTATTTCCAGCAACATGCGTCATTAGCCTCCTGCGTCCCTCCTTTGCTCATATCGAACAATTTCAGTACAGGAATTTCTACCTGTTGTCCATCGGCTACGCCTCTCGGCCTTACCTTAGGTCCCGACTTACCCTGGGCGGACGAGCCTGCCCCAGGAAACCTTAGTCTTTCGGCGGATAGGATTCTCACCTATCTTTCGCTACTCATACCGGCATTCTCACTTCTAAGCGCTCCATTAGTCCTCTCGATCTAACTTCGCCGCACTTAGAACGCTCTCCTACCACGCATATAATATATGCATCCACAGTTTCGGTACTATGCTTAGCCCCGGTACATTTTCGGCGCAGCGTCACTCGACTAGTGAGCTATTACGCACTCTTTAAATGGTGGCTGCTTCTAAGCCAACATCCTAGTTGTCTACGCAACTCCACATCCTTTTCCACTTAGCATAGATTTGGGGACCTTAACTGGTGATCTGGGCTGTTTCCCTTTCGACTACGGATCTTATCACTCGCAGTCTGACTCCCGTGCATTGATATCTGGCATTCGGAGTTTATCTGGATTCAGTAACCCCTGACGGGCCCCTAGTCCAAACAGCGCTCTACCTCCATTATCATTCACACGAGGCTAGCCCTAAAGCTATTTCGGAGAGAACCAGCTATCTCCAAGTTCGTTTGGAATTTCACCGCTACCCACAACTCATCCCCGCGATTTTTAACTCACGTGGGTTCGGTCCTCCAGCGTGTTTTACCACGCCTTCAACCTGGTCATGGGTAGGTCACTTGGTTTCGGGTCTACGTCATGATACTCTTTCGCCCTATTCAGACTCGCTTTCGCTCCGGCTCCGTCTTTTCTGACTTAACCTTGCACCATAACGTAACTCGCCGGTTCATTCTACAAAAGGCACGCCATTACACTTTAATGTGCTCTGACTACTTGTAGGCACACGGTTTCAGGTTCTCTTTCACTCCCCTTCCGGGGTTCTTTTCACCTTTCCCTCACGGTACTGGTTCACTATCGGTCACTAGTTAGTATTTAGCCTTGCGAGATGGTCCTCGCGGTTTCAATCGGGATTCCTCGTGTCCCGACCTACTCAGGATCCTGCTAAGTCTCTCCGCAATTTCGCGTACGGGGCTCTCACCCTCTCTGGCTTATCTTTCCAGATAATTCTGCTATCACTTCAAGTACTATATCGCAGTCCTACAACCCCAACTGGCAAGCCAGTTGGTTTGGGCTCTTTCCTGTTCGCTCGCCGCTACTTGGGAAATCGATTTTTCTTTCTCTTCCTGCAGCTACTTAGATGTTTCAGTTCACTGCGTCTTCCTTCATTAACCTTAACAGTTAATGATAATACCTCGCGGTATTGGGTTCCCCCATTCGGATATCTCCGGATCATTGCTTACTTACTGCTCCCCGAAGCCTTTCGTGGTTCGTCACGTCCTTCATCGGCTTCTAGTGCCAAGGCATTCACCATGCGCCCTTTTCTACTTGACCTATTTCAAGTTGAGTTTCTCTCTCTTCTCGGTCGCTCTTCAATCTGTTTTTTCGATTGTCTCGGTTTTTTTGCTTTTGATTATATTCAGTTTTCAATGTACTAACCCTTGAGACTTTATGTCTCAATGGAGGCTAACGGGATCGAACCGATGACCTCCTGCGTGCAAAGCAGGCGCTCTCCCATCTGAGCTAAGCCCCCATCATTGCCTTTTATCAAAGCTTTTTTGCTTTGAATGGGCCTAAATGGACTTGAACCATCGACCTCACGCTTATCAGGCGTGCGCTCTAACCAGCTGAGCTATAGGCCCGATTATGCTTGGCTTGTTATTCAAGTTGTTTGAGGTAATACCCTCAAAACTAAACAAAGTTTCTCAGTGTGCTTCCGCTTGGCTTTCTCGATGACTTCTCTTAGTGCTCTCGCACTCTCCATCATCTTTCGCCTTCCTTAGAAAGGAGGTGATCCAGCCGCAGGTTCTCCTACGGCTACCTTGTTACGACTTCACCCTAATCATCTGTCCTACCTTAGACGGCTGACTCCTATAAAGGTTATCCCACCGGCTTTGGGTGTTACAGACTCTCATGGTGTGACGGGCGGTGTGTACAAGGCCCGGGAACGTATTCACCGCGGCGTGCTGATCCGCGATTACTAGCGATTCCAGCTTCGTGTAGGCGAGTTGCAGCCTACAGTCCGAACTGAGAACGGCTTTAAGAGATCCGCTTGCCTTCGCAGGTTCGCTTCTCGTTGTACCGTCCATTGTAGCACGTGTGTAGCCCAGGTCATAAGGGGCATGATGACTTGACGTCATCCCCACCTTCCTCCGGTTTGTCACCGGCAGTCTCATTAGAGTGCCCAACTTAATGATGGCAACTAATGACAAGGGTTGCGCTCGTTGCGGGACTTAACCCAACATCTCACGACACGAGCTGACGACAGCCATGCACCACCTGTCTCAGCGTCCCCGAAGGGAACACCTAATCTCTTAGGTTTGCACTGGATGTCAAGACCTGGTAAGGTTCTTCGCGTTGCTTCGAATTAAACCACATGCTCCACCGCTTGTGCGGGCCCCCGTCAATTCCTTTGAGTTTCAACCTTGCGGTCGTACTCCCCAGGCGGAGTGCTTAATGCGTTAGCTGCAGCACTGAGAGGCGGAAACCTCCCAACACTTAGCACTCATCGTTTACGGCATGGACTACCAGGGTATCTAATCCTGTTCGCTACCCATGCTTTCGAGCCTCAGCGTCAGTTGCAGACCAGAGAGCCGCCTTCGCCACTGGTGTTCTTCCATATATCTACGCATTCCACCGCTACACATGGAGTTCCACTCTCCTCTTCTGCACTCAAGTTCAACAGTTTCTGATGCAATTCTCCGGTTGAGCCGAAGGCTTTCACATCAGACTTATTGAACCGCCTGCACTCGCTTTACGCCCAATAAATCCGGACAACGCTTGCCACCTACGTATTACCGCGGCTGCTGGCACGTAGTTAGCCGTGACTTTCTAAGTAATTACCGTCAAATAAAGGCCAGTTACTACCTCTATCTTTCTTCACTACCAACAGAGCTTTACGAGCCGAAACCCTTCTTCACTCACGCGGCGTTGCTCCATCAGACTTTCGTCCATTGTGGAAGATTCCCTACTGCTGCCTCCCGTAGGAGTTTGGGCCGTGTCTCAGTCCCAATGTGGCCGATCAGTCTCTCAACTCGGCTATGCATCATTGCCTTGGTAAGCCGTTACCTTACCAACTAGCTAATGCACCGCAGGTCCATCCAAGAGTGATAGCAGAACCATCTTTCAAACTCTAGACATGCGTCTAGTGTTGTTATCCGGTATTAGCATCTGTTTCCAGGTGTTATCCCAGTCTCTTGGGCAGGTTACCCACGTGTTACTCACCCGTCCGCCGCTCGCTTGTATCTAGTTTCATTTAGTGCAAGCACTAAAATCATCTAGGCAAGCTCGCTCGACTTGCATGTATTAGGCACGCCGCCAGCGTTCGTCCTGAGCCAGGATCAAACTCTCATTTTCCTTTTGAAAATGAGCTTTTTATCGTTTAGCTCTAAAACTTTCTTTGAGTTATCTCAAATTTATTGCTTGCGAATTGACTTCGCTTTTGTTTGGGATTTTTATATCCCGCACACTTTCAGCGAAACTTTGTTCAGTTTTCAAGGTACTACCGTTGTCATGTGACAACTTTTATATTATATCATGTCTTTTAAGCTTTGACAAGAACTTTTTTAATTTTCTCATCTCTCTCAAATGACAGCTTTATAATATTATCATCTTTTGCTCGCTTTGGCAAGCTTTTTTGAACTTTTTTATTTGCTCTTTTCGCTTGCCTCAAACAGCATGTATTACTTTACAGGCTTTTTCACTTTTCGTCAACCCTTTTTTGCAAAAAATTAGCAATATTTTTTTAGAGTGCTAAAAAAGGCCTCAATTTGAGACCTTTTTGATTAATTCTGTAGTTTAGAATGTTTTATACCGTATGTTGCATACACAATGATTCCCACAATTAACCAGATTCCCACCATAATTTTTGTCGTATTTGGTAACATCCAAATGAAATATACGCTTAGTAATCCAGCAATTACAGGCAGTACCGGATAAAGTGGCATCTTAAATCCATCATTCACAATATCTTTTCGATGCCGTAGAGGAATAATTCCAAATGAAATTAAAGCAAATGCGATTAATGTCCCTGCATTAATTAATGAAGCTAATTCCATTAAAGGAACCAATCCAGCAAAAACAGCTGCTACTATTGTAGAGACAATTACTGCGTGATCAGGAATCATCTTTTTAGCATGCACACTTCCCATGGAATCCGGTAATAATCCATCTCTTCCTAAAGCATAGAGTAATCTTGAGCCGCCCAGCAACATAGTAATCATTGCGGTAAAGATTCCGACTAATGCTCCAACGGTAATCAATTTATTCCACGCAGTTAAGCCAACTACTTTTAGTGCATAAGCTGCTGGATCATCAACATTTAATTGTTTGTAATTAACCATTCCAGTTAAAACTAGAGAAAAACTTACATATAGTAGAACAGCAATAATCACTGTCCCCATGATTCCTTTAACAACGTTTTTTTCAGGATCCTTTGTTTCAGCACTGTTTGCTGCTAAAGCATCAAAACCAATAAATGCAAAGAATACAGTGGCTGCAGCTGTAGATATTCCCCCAATCCCTAATGGTGGTGTTTGGAATTTTTTAGGATAAAATGGGACATAGTTGTCAGCCTTAATATAGAACATCCCAATCACAATAAACAAAATAATAATTGCGACTTTGATAATTACTGCTATATTTTCCACACGTTTAGATAAGTTAGCACCTTGATATAAAATCAAAGCAACGATTAACACAATTAAAACAGCAGAAATATTTATTACTCCACCTTCCATTGGTCCAGCTTCAAGTGCTTTAGGCAAATGAATTCCAATTGGCGCTAAAATATTATTATTAAAATATGAAGCAAAACCAGTCGCTTCAGCAGAAACAGCTAAAAAATATTCTAATAATAATCCCCATCCAATTATCCACCCTACTACTTCTCCATAGATTACTGAACCAAAAGAATAGGCGGAGCCAGCTACTGGCATTGCAGAAGAAAATTCAGCATAAGCCATTCCCACCATACCAGAAACAATTGCTGCTAATAAAAAAGAAATAGCAACTGCTGGACCAGCATGCTGTGCCGCTTCATGACCAGGCAAAATAAAAATTCCTGTTCCAATAACTGCCCCGATTCCCAACGCAACTAAATCACGAGCATTTAAATGTCTAGTTAAGCGAGAATCTGCTTTTAAAAAAGTATTTACTGGAACTTTCTTAAAGAAGTTTTTCATTCCAACTCTCCTTAATTTATTTTTAATTATTATACCTGATTTTATAGCTATTTCTACCCTATAATTAAAATTAATTAAAAAAAGACTACGAATTTAATTCGTAGTCTTTTTTTAAAATATTGCTAACTATTTTTCTTCTTTTTTATCAGCTTTTTCAGCTTCCTTGATGTCTTTCTTTTCTTGTTCACGAGTTTCCTTGTCAAACAATACATCTTCAAGAATTTCACCATTTAAGTACAAATGCTTATCATCAATAGTGAATTTAACTTCCTTAGTATCTGGCTTAGAAACAATCAACTTAGCTGCTGGGGTTTCAAGATCTTGTTCAACAACTCTTCTCAATGGACGAGCACCAAATTCCTTGTCATAACCCTTCTTAGCCAAGTACTTCTTAGCATCATCAGTAACATGAAGCTTAATGTTTCTCTTAGCAAGAGACTTCTCCATCTTTACTAAGTAAAGGTCTAAGATCTTGAGCATATCTTCACTAGTTAAAGAATTAAATGGAACAATTGCGTCAAGACGGTTTAAGAATTCTGGTCTGAAGTAAACTTCAAGAGCTTTACGTAAAGCATCTTGATCGTCACCCTTAAGTAACTTGTCAGAGTATCCAGCATTTGAAGTCATGATAATGATTGTATCTTTGAAGGAAATTGTTCTACCTTGTGCATCAGTTAAACGACCATCATCCATGATTTGAAGCAAAGCATTGAAGACTTGAGGATTTGCTTTTTCAATTTCATCAAGCAAAATCAATGAATATGGTTGGTGACGAATCTTTTCAGTTAATTGACCACCTTCGCCATAGCCAACATAACCAGGTGCTGAACCGATCAACTTATTAACAGCCATTTGGTCTTGATATTCTGACATATCCAAACGTACCAATGCATCTGCCTTACCAAATAACTTAATTGCTAATTGCTTAGCTAATTCAGTCTTACCAACACCAGTAGGACCAGTAAGTAAGAATGAACCAGTTGGACGGTTAGAATCCTTAAATACTTGCTTACGTGCAATTGCATCAGTAATGATGTCAATGGCCTTGTCTTGGTCAATAACAACTTTCTTCAAGTCAGAAGCTAAGTTAGCATTCTTTTGAGCTTCATTTGCATTAATTTCACTCATTGGAATACCAGTCTTAGTTTGAATTAAAGCATACATATCTTCTGGTGTAACTTTAAGTTCACTAGCTTTGCCGGCATTCTTAAGATCTTTCTTAAGGTCTTCAATCTCTTTCTTAATCTTAGCAGCTTCATCATATTTTTCCTTCTTAGCTGCTTCTGCCTTTTTACCTTCTAAGGCATGAATCTTGTTCTTAATTGAAGTTTCATCTTTTTGATCCATACCTAAGGACTTCTTAGCACCAGCTTCGTCCATTAAGTCAATGGCCTTATCTGGTAAGTGACGATCATTAATGTAACGATTTGAAAGTTCTGCAGCAAGCTTCAAAGCTTCTGGATCATATTTAACATTGTGGTATTTTTCATATCTTGGAGCTAATCCCTTCAAAATTTGAATAGCATCCTTGATAGTTGGTTCTGGAACTTGAACTGGTTGGAATCTTCTAGCTAAAGCAGGGTCTTTTTCGATTTGTTGGTATTCACTAGTAGTAGTTGCACCAATAACACGAATTTCACCGCTAGCTAATGCTGGCTTTAAGATATTAGCAGCATCCCCAGAATTATTTTCTGAATCAGTAGAACCTGCACCAACAATATTATGTAATTCATCGATAAAGAGAATAACATTCTTGTCACCCTTAGCCTTATCGATAATCTTCTTTAGTTTTTCTTCAAAACTACCACGAAGAGAAGTACCTGCAACTAATTCATTAATATTTAACTCAATAATATGAGCATTCTTTAGTTTTTCAGGAACGTCTCCATCAACAATTCTTTGAGCTAATCCTTCAACTACCGAGGTTTTACCAACACCAGCAGGACCAGTCAAAACAGGATTGTTCTTTTTACGTCTACTCAAAATTTCAATAACTTGATCAATAACAGCGGTACGTCCAATGACAGGATCATATTTACCCTTCTTAGCTTGTTCAGTTAAATCAACACCAATTGGCTTTTCCTTTTGTTGGCCATTTTGAGCGCCTTGTTGAGGTGCTTGACCAGCACTATATCTCATTGGTTGTTGACCACTAGTCATTCTTCCATCATTGAAAAAATCTCTGTTTAATTCATTAAACAAATCATCAAAATTATAGTTTCCATTGTCAAAGTATGCCATGCTTTACACACTCCTCATATTCTCAAAAATTTTAGCACTCATAAGTTATAAGTGCTAACTACTCACATTTCTTATTATAGCAGGTTATCCACAGAAAGCAAAATATTATTTTCTCTTTTTCCACAGATTATTTTAATTTGTGAGCAAAATAAGCGTAAAGTGCTTAATAAAGCATTTTACGCTTAAAAAGTTTGTGAATTAATATTATGACATAGTTCTAAAATTATTTATTTTTATTAATTTTCAAATAATTTAATCATTTATTATCTTTTTCTTTTTATGCTTGTCCTGTGGTCTTTGATTATTGCCAGGAATATTGTTTCCATTATTGTTTTCAAGCAAATACTGCTTAATTAACTGAACTACTTGTTTATTTTGCGGAAGAGAAGAATGTTGTGCATCCGATCCTGTAACTGTCATCGTCGTATAGTGCTTTACCTGATTTTGAAAAATATATTTTCCTGCTGCCACACTACTTTCAGGTACTAACCCATCCGACTCATAATTCTCTCCCCCTGATACTGAATATACATCTAAATTCTTAGGAATTTTCTTTCGATTTTTAATAAAATCATTCAGCATTTCGGTTTTATGGTCAACATTACTCTCATTAAAGTTATAGGGTGTCCCGAGGGTCATCAATTTCTTTATTTTGATTTCATCACTATAATCTGCATAGTATTTTTCTAGCCAATATGTCCAAATCAATCCACCATTTGAATGTCCAAATGCCTTAAAATTATTAAATTTATATTGCTGACTAAGCTGAGCAAAAGCCTCATCAAACCAACCTGCTTGTTTCTTAATATTGGCGTAACCATCATGATTATTTTCAAATCCTACTACAATAAACGGTTCATTATCATTACGATTAATTTTACCGCTATACTTCAATGTACCATCTTTCTTCACTTGAATTTTTAATAGACTATGCTTTTTCAGAGTATCTTTATTTAGCAGATTAACCAATTCATTAAAACGCTCAGTAGTTGCACTTGATCCTGGAATCATAATTACAGGAGACATTTGTGACTTTCGTCTTTCAGCTAAATCATGATTAGCACTTTTAATCCAAAAAAATGTTGGAATAGATAAAACTATCAAAAAGATGAAGGTACCTAGCAAAAGCAAACGATTTTTCGATATCCTATCTTTATTTAACATATTCATAGCCAGCCTCCTCATCATTTAACAAATCAATTTCGTCTTGAACATCCTTGGCCATCTTCACAATTGGAAGATATAACAAAATATCGAATGCAAACAGCAGCATTGAGAAAATTAGCGCTTGCCAGTTTCCATTTGTAGCAATAAAGGCATACAAAGGTCCCGGAGTTCCAGATAATACATTGTAGGCTGAAGCCGGAATTAAATGTATTGCAATCATACTTGCAGCTAAAAGCATATTTACAACTGGTAAAAATATATAAGGCAGTAAGAATAATGGGTTAAGGATAATAGGAATACCAATTAAAGCCCCCTGATTAGAGCCAAATAGAGTTGGAATAAAACTCCAACGGGCAACTCTAGCAATATCATTTTTCTTAATAAAAATTAAAATGCCAATCAATATCACTAAGGTTAGGCCGTTACCACCAAATTTTCCATAAGATTGATATAAAGAATTTCCCACATATGGATTAGGTACATTCCAACTTGAGCCATGTGTCAAAGCATAGTTTAAATTAGCAACATTAGTCGCACTATCACCACCAGCAGTAAGAGATACTAAAGGCTGGCCAATGCCACACCAGTTTAACAACAATGCTAGAAGTAATAAGGGAATAAAAATACCCAGATTTAAATTATTCTGTCCTTGACTTTGGAAAAATTGATAAAAGTTTGTGGCGATCATTCGTACATGGACTAAACTAGCTAAAATCCCAATTACTAATCCAATTAACCAAGTAGCAAGCATCGGACGAAATGAATTAAAAGCTCTTTGCTTTATTACTTGGGCACTTTCTGCATGGCGATGATGATAGTCAGTTCCAAGAAATCTAAAAATGAGTCCCGTTCCAAAACCGATCAAGAGAGCAAATAAAAAACTATTAATATTCAAAAAACGCCAGTTAAAAGATAGTTGGAAATCTCTAATATCTCTAAAACGATATGCACATAACAGCAAAGCTAGCATTCCTGAAACACCAGCCATCTGGGCATCTTTTTGATATAAACGTGCAGTATATTGTGCTGAAAAATATGCAGTAAATAGTCCAAAAGTTCCAAATATTACACTGGTAACGCCCTGACAGGCATACCAGGATGCATTAAAAATCTGATCAGGTAACCACTTATCAAAATAAAAGATATTAGATATTAAACTCGTTGGAGAGAAAACACTCTGCCATAAAAACTGAAAAATACTTCCTACAACAGCAAGTGGCATTAGCATCATCAGAGTTCGATCAGTTACTCTAAAAAATGCTAATCTACGAAGTCGCACAATAGTTTTAAAAATAATTTTTTCCATAATTTAATCCTTACCTCTAATAATCTATTTCCTAGTTTAAATTAAATATTGTAAGAAACCTATTCTTTTTTATTAAAATACAGCTTAAATCGGACAAGCTTCTTTAAACCCAGATTAGACAAAGAACATGCTATAATGATGAGGAAAATAAAAAGGAGAAAAATTATGGCTAAACGAAGTTTTTCGATTAATGATGAAACTGACCGTCTACTCAACTACTATTTAAATCATTCAGATAAAGAATGGGACTTAGTAATTAATGAAGCAATTAAAAGCTATGTATGTGATCATTTAACTCAAAAGCAAGTTCATGAAGCAGTTAAACATACCGGAAAAGATGCCTTTCCAGCTAATGAAGTTCTTCGTACTTTCAATAGTAGCTGGATCAATGGCGAGTCTTAATATTCATTGCATAAAGTCATACCTTCCGGCAAAATAAAGGTAGCAATTCTACAAAATAAGCTGACACTTGTCAGCTTATTTTTATACAACTATTCTTGATTAAAAGGAGGAAAATACATGCTAAAAAAACATGCGCTAGATCCAATTAAGTTAATCTGGTTATTTGCTGGTTCTTTAATAATTAATACTGGTGTTAGTTTTATTTGGCCACTAACTACCATTTATATTCATAATTATCTTCATGAGACGCTTACAGTAGCTGGGATTGTTTTATTCATAAATTCAGCTTTTACAATGGTTGGAAATGCAGTTGGAGGCCTTTTATTTGATAAATGGCATCCTTACCAAACCCTTTTAACTGGTGTCAGTATTTCCACCTTATCCACTTTCTTGCTAGTGTTATTTCATGGCTGGCCAGCCTATCCAATTTTGTTAATTACTTTAGGCTTAGGCAACGGTATTGTAGTAACTGGCTTAAATTCAATTGCTACTTTAATTCAAAGTCGGAATGCCTCTTATGTGTTTAATGTCTTGTATTTCACTCAAAATTTAGGTTTAGTATTTGGGTCCCTAATGGTGGGATTCATTTTACCCTTTGGTATTACTTATATTTTCTTACTTGCTTTTATTATGTTTGCCTTTTTAAGCATTGTAATCTTTTTTGAATATCGTGGTTTAAACCAGGCTCATGCCTCTACAAATAAAAAAACGACTACAGCTGCCCATCAAGAAAAAATTCCTTACGGCGCAAAAAGAGCTATTTTCTCTATCTTAATTTGTGTTCTAGCTGCTTGGATTGCTTATGAACAATGGAATTCTAATATTTCCTCCTACATGCTTGGCTTACACATGAGCGTTCGGTTATATAGTTTACTTTGGACTCTAAATGCTATTTTAATTGTCCTTATTCAACCGCTATTAACTTACTTTGATGACTGGCTAACTGCACATCTTCATGGACGATTATATATTGGTTTTAGTCTGTTTGGGCTAGCATTCTTACTACTAATTGGAGCAACCCACTACTTTAACTTTGTTTTAGCCATGGCCGTTCTAACATGCGGAGAAATTTTAGCATTTCCTGCTGTTTCAACTTTTGTTAATGATCGTGCTAGTAATAAAGACAAGGGAAAATACCAAGGAATTGTTCAATCAGTTACATCAGCTGGTCGAGCTCTAGGACCGCTAATTGGAGCTTTAGTAATTGATAATTTTTCCTATTTGACCTTATTTGTAGTTTGCACTGTTTTGGTTTTAATTTCTGTCCTTCTATTTTCAATCATTAATGCTTATAACAAGAAAAAAATCGCTGAATAGCGATTTTTTATTTTCTCTAATTTACAAAAAAAGCCTAATTCCACCAACATCGGAATCAGGCTCACACAGTGTTAGGTACCGCTATTCTGACCAAATAAAAGATACATTTTCGCTACCGTAGAAAATGCACCTTGCTACAACGGTACAGGTAAATCTTAGCACAGCAGCCCTACTTGCACAACCGCTTTTAAGGAAGTCAAAATCATAAAAAAAGAGATAGAAAATATTATTTCCTATCTCTATGAAGGCGATTTTATTAAATTTTCCATGAGATCGTTACATATCTCTCTCACCTTAAAATAGTCCTTAACTGGATAATTAGACTGAACTACTAATACATCGCGCGTGTCATTTGATATGCGGTAGTAAGTTGTATATCCATCGCCTGAACCATTTGAGGAATGAAAATCAGGGAAATTATAAAAACCAGCATTATATTTAGCAGGATCAGCTGGAGCATAAACCGTTTGTATTGATGAAGGTTTTATGATTTCTCCATTTAAAATCGCACTTGTAGCTCGATATAAGTCACTATTTGACATTACTAGGCTTCCAGCGCCCAAATCTCCACGTACTCTATCTACGGAAACACTATGTGGTACTAAATATCCCTGAGAGTTTTTAGTGTACGGTACTGCAACCTTAATATGCCTATTCTTAGGAATGTCCCAATAAAATTCTGTTTCGGAAAGCCCTAATTTTTTAATATAGGTATCTTTCACCAAACTTTCATAAGATTTATGGGTTACTTTTTCTAAAACACCAGATAATAAAATATAGTTAATTGACGAGTAAAAGCGTTGATTGTACTGTTTCTTATCGAAAACTATATTATGCTTAATATCATATTTAATTCCAGCTTGATTATTTTTAAAGACTGGCGTTCCATAGCTCGATTCATCTTTTCCTTGTAATCCGGCTTCCATAGTTAGAAGCTGCCCAATCGTAATTTGATTAGCATGGGATACTTGAGGATAGAATTTCGATAATTTGTCATTAAGTTTAAGCTTTTTCTGCTCAACTTGTTTCATAACGAGGGCACCAGTAAAAACCTTATTAACTGAATTAATAAAAAAAGCTGTTTTGGGTGTATTATGCTCTTTTTTACTAACATTTGCATAGCCTGTAGACTCATTAAGAATTACTTTATTATTCTTAATCGCCAGGATATTACCTGTGATACCTGCTTGTGCTAGTTTTTTTTTATGTCTACTGCCGCCTTACTTTTAACATTAGGCATCTTTACATTAGTTTTATTGCCCCATGCCTTAGTAAAGTAGTAACTATTTAGCTTATAGTTGACTGGATGATTCTTTTCTTCCATAAATGGTTTCACATATTGATCCACCTTTAACCATCCATTCCAACCAAGGTGGATAGTATCTTCCATGAAGAATTTCTTTCCACCGTCTTTTGATAAGTTAGCTATATTATTGAAACCTTGAGATGTAAGCTGCTTGGTAATCTTAGCAACGCATTCTTGATACATTGTCTGAGATAAACCAGTGTACTTAGCCCACTTTTCATTAACTGGTGGAATAATGAACAAGACATTAACATGTTCATGCGCAAGTTCATTTAATACCAATTCAAAGTCTGCATATTCTGGTGACTGAGTATAATCAAAATCTCTTTGAGAATTCTTTAGGTGCTTTAAGTGCTTATTGTTTAACTTTTTGTCAAAGAAACCATTAGAAATACCAAACTTATTATTTGTTGTTCCCTGTTGTCCCTGTTCATTAGCAAATTGACGTAAGTTGTCATAGGCATAAGTACCTGGCAGTTTACCTGCTTCTTTTTGAATCTTAGGAATGTTATTAGTCATCCCAATAGATGAGAAGAAATTATCTTCATTAGCTAACATTCGACGTCTAGCTTTCAAATACAAAGTTTGATACTTAGACAATTTTTGTCCTGAAGCTAAAGTCATTAATGCATACTTTGTTGTCTCACTAGCAGTTCCAGCTGGCATATCTAATAAGCGTCGAGCAGCATAACGAGTAGCTACACTGTCCTTAGCAGTCAAAATCCAATCAACTGCTTGAAGTTGAGAAAAATACATCCCAAAAGCTGCTGGATTTTGACCTTGCTTAGTAAACCACTGTGGAGAAATAATAAAAACTGCTTTTTTATTAGAAAGCTGATTTACTGTTTCCTGCATAGTGAAAAAGTGAGTTAAGGATTGACTTCCCGGTCCTCCTAGTAAGAAAGGTCGATAATTTCTTTTATATTTATAAGCTAAGACACTTGGGTGCAAGGCATCCATTCTTGATAATTCACTAGAACCATAAAATGGAACATAGTTTTTCTCAAAAGCAGCTTGCTTAATCGATTGACCTTTAAAGACAGTTTGAGATTGTGAAACTGAAGCTTTAAAGAGAGCATTATCTGACTTTTCACCATTTTGCCATGGAATTAAAAATAAAATTATTAGCAAAATGAAAGCACAGAGAACTGGGCCGAAAATCTGCCACAGTTTACGTTTATTACTCATTTCTTAAGCTTTCTACCTTTGCAATGATTTTGTTTGGAGTATCCCAATCTTCACGGTGAAATTCTGATACTGGTGCAGTTACATCACACTTGTCTTGTAATTCAAGTAACATTTGAACAGTTGCCATGGAATCTAACAAACCATTTTCAAAAATGTTTTCATCCATTTGGTCACTTAAATCTTCACCAGTTAATTCATTTAAAATATCTAAAACAGCTTGCTTTGTATCCATAATAAGAAAATCCTTTCAAAAATAATAAACTACTTCCAGCCAAACCATAATGTACTCAAGAAACCTGAGAAAATTAGGAAACTGAAACAAACAACATTAAATGTTAAGAAAATCGCAAACCACTTTGTAAATTTATTATGTGGGATTTGCTTGCGGTGCTTACGCTTAAATCTTAACCAAATATCATTAATGATAATTGCCAAAGCATGGTAAATACCATATACGATATAGTACCACGTTAAGCCGTGCCAGAAACCCATAATTAAGAAATCTACAAAATATGCTAATTGCGACAATCTGATTCTATTTTTCACCAATTTATGCTTCATTGCAAAGAATGTAAAACGCATAAAGATAAAATCACGGAACCAGAAGGATAGAGTCATGTGCCATCTATTCCAGAAATCTTTAATATTTTGAGAAATAAATGGTTTATTAAAGTTCATAGGAGTTCTAATTCCCATAAAATATGACGTACCTACCGCAAACAAGGAGTATCCTGCAAAGTCAAAGAATAAATACATACTGTAGCAGTACATATAACCAAGCAGAGCCCAAGATAAGCGTAATCCCCCATTAGCTTGCCCATAAAAAATTGCATCTTTAGCTAATTGAGGAAGCCATAAGGTACCAAATACATATCCAATAATAAATTTATATAAGAATCCTTGAAAAATATATCTTGTACCAAACTTTAAATTTTCAATATACTTATCTCTTTCAGGGGCTTTATCGTAATCTTCTTTAAATCTTCGATAGCGGTCAATAGGACCTGATGAAATAGTTGGGAAGAAAAGTAAAAACCTTGCATAAGTAATTGGATCAACTTTCTTAATTGTTTTATCACGAAGTTCCATAATAACTTGTACTGTTTTGAAAGTTAAATATGAAATTCCGAAAAATCCAATCAAATCAGCAGTTTTATTTGGTACTAATGGTGCAATCTTTACTGCCGCTAGTGGCAAAATTGCTAGGATAACTGCTAAACAAAAGACAGAGGTTTTATTCCTTCCAGAATTAACATATTTTTGATAAGCAAAAGTAACTATAAATTGGAAAATGATGTATCCAATTAATTGAACTCCCTGTAGCCAGTCTTTACCATTAAACATTAAAAACAAGAATAGTAAGGAAACGAAAGCTTCGTATGTTTTAAAGCGCCGTCCATGATATAAACCAATAATTAATGGCAAAAGCGCAATAAAAAGAATAACAAAGTAACGCGGATTACTATAGGGTTGAATATTGATCACGCGTTATTTACCTCCTTAATTACTTGTTTAATATCTACTTTACCGTTTTGAGAGATTGGCATTTCATCACGGTAGATAAAGCGTTGAGGAAGCATATATGGCATAATATCTTGACTTAATGATTCGCGTAATTTCTTAGTTAGTTCAGCATCAGTATACTTCTCACGTACACCGTCTGCTAATTCTACTACAGCAACTAGTTGTTGAACTTTATGATCCTTATTGTATTTTGGAGCAACAACGCCATAACGCACTAATGGATTCTTAGCAAGATAGAAGTTAATTTCTTCAAGTTCAATTCGATAACCATTAAACTTAACCTGAAAATCAATTCTTCCACGGTAGAAAAGCATGTCGCCATCTAAAAATCCTAAGTCACCAGTACGATAACTTCCATGTTCACTTTCTTTAAAGAAAGCAGCCTCAGTCTTTTCTGGATTATTTAAGTATCCCTTAGAGACACTTGGACCTTCAATAACAACTTCGCCTTGGTTATCTTCTTCACCCTTGGAAGTATCAATTGAAATCTTTGTGTCATCTTTAGAAACACCAATTGGCAATCGATCATACTTATTTAAAATTTCATCAGTAATTTCTACCTGAGTAACAGCAACAGTTGTTTCAGTAGGGCCATAGGTATTAAAGATATGGCTATCTGGGAATTTCATCTTAAGCATTTTAGCTGTCTTATGACTTAATTCTTCACCACAGAATAAGAAGTGAGTTAATTCAGGATGATGCTTAGCATCAAAAGTAGGATCTAAGAAACTCATTTCTACAAATGATGGAGTTGAAACCCAAACATTGAATTTTAATTGAGGTAAAGTTTTGAAAAGCTGCCCGATATTTTCAGTTACATCATGAGGTAAAACTACTAACTTACCACCGGCAGTTAAAGCAGGATATAAACTCATTACAGATAAGTCAAAAGAATATGGTGCTTGAGCTAAGAAGCTAGGATGTTCTGGAAGTGAAAAGTCATTTAACTCCCAATTTACAAAACTAAGCAGATTATCATGACTAATTTGTACACCCTTAGGCTTACCTGTTGTCCCTGAGGTAAAGATAATGTAAAAATTGTCATCCCCACTTACAAACTTACTTTGATCAATTTCTGGATGATTATCAGAAACTTCTTCAGGAGTTAAAACTTTGATATTATCCATTTCAATAGGAAGTTTATCAATTGCAATTACCAAAGGAGCTTCAGAAACTTCTTGAATCATCAATAAACGTTCGCTATTAGAATAACTAGCAATCGGAATGTAAGCATGTCCTGCTTTAACAGCACCAATAAAACTAGCAATCATTTCAAAGTTTTGACCACCCCAAATCATTACTGGAGCTTTTTCAGGAAGATCTAGTTCGTTGATCTTAGCTGCATATGCATCTGATCTAGCCTTTAGATCTCCATAAGTATTAGTTTCGCCAAGATAATCATAAGCGATCCGTTGTGGATCTTCAGTAGCAATTTGATCGATTGTCTTGATTACATCTTTAATCATTTAATGCGACCCTTTCAGTTCTAGAAATCTTTATAAATAAATTTTGCAGCCCCAATGCCACTATATGAGTACAAGTAAACTAGCACTACAAGCACTGCAAAGTAAAAGAGAGTTTTAGCAATAAACAAGCCTACCTCTTTTTTCTTTGTATTGCTTTGTTTATCTTTATCTTCTGCCATGCTTACACCTCGTAATCTTTTTTCTAAATTTTACAACAATGTTATAAAATAGGTTATGATTTTTACTATTTCTTAGAAAAATAGCATGAACTGAAGTAATTATACCAAAAATAGCCGTAGTTATGGATAGTTCACTAATGTTGGTTACGTTTTCTTTCGATAAAATAACCTATCCCTAAGAAAATTGTCGGTAGAATTGAAACAAATACCAACACTATTAAAATAACTCGTAAAAGCCAATCAGTATTTGTCCACCTTTTATCATTAGCAGTAGCAAGAGCATATGCTGAAAATAAGATAATTGTAATTAAATTTATTAAGAACATAATATTGTGTGTATATTGATACAAGACCAACACACTACTACCGGATATCAAACCACTCCAACCTGCTAATCGTACCCAAAAAGATATTTTCTTAATCATTTTTAACCCCCTAATAAGGCATTTATATTCGCCGATAGAATTCGGTCAACAATCATTATTTGATCACGCGCATATGCTTTTGATCCTGATTCAAATAACATCAGTAGCTGCCCATTTTGAACATAAATTTGTTCTAGATATGGCGGCATAATAACAACTTTTTCCGCATTTCCTTCATCTAAGTTATTCAAAGCTGAAATTGGGAAAAAATACAACTTAGAATCTTTGCTTCCATAGGATTGACTTAAAATAATCCAATTCTGATAAAATGCAATTCCTTGAATCTGTCGGTCCATTGAAGCACTTCCTGAACCTAAGGCCCAAGATACTTGGCCTGTTACTGCTTTGATTTGATCACTAGTAATTGTTCCTTTAAAATTTCCCGAACGAGCAATAGGATAGCTAGCAATTTGCCCTTGTCCATCAGTATTAAAAAAGCCAACAAATAATTGATTATCATAATAAGTTACACAAGATGCTCTTTCAATTGTTGGTAAAGAAATTACATTATCATATTTAATAGGTTGCTTTTTCTTATTATAACTATACTTTTCCAATTTCTTTAACGAAAAAGACATTAGTGCCGATGAATCATCTTGACTACCCGTTACCCAAATATTTTTAGCAATTGGATCATAAGCAACCCCTCCTAAATGAGGTGCTCCCGGAACTTGAATAGTCTTTAAATATTTTCCCGTTTTTTTATCTAAACAATAAATGACCGAGCGATGATTATGAGTTGAATCGTAAGCCGAAATTAATAAATATTTTCCCGCTACAGTTAGGCCTTGCGGAGTCATTGAATCTGCATCAGTAATCTTCTTTTTATTAAAATCATAACTTGGCGTTACAACTTGGCCTGGTATTACTACACTACTGCCAATTTTACTTGCACGTGGCGTTTCATAAGCTGCACTATAAACATCAGGATATTTTTCATTTAATTGTCGTTTGAAATAAGCCAAATTATGATGACCAGGACTAATACTTGTTCCATCTTTTGCTTTTTCTACATCAGGTCTAGAAGTAAAAGTAGCTTTTGCCTGCTCCCGTTTTTGGTATTGTTGATAACCATAATATCCTCCGTATGCCGCTCCTGCAGCAATTCCGAGAATCAAAACCAACTTAAATAAAATCTTTAAAAATTTCTTCATTAGCTTTCCCTACCTAATAAATAATTTTCTCAATTCGATATTATACCTGAATCCTTTCCTTGCTACCGAAAATAAAAAATGAGTATCTCTCTTATATTTCTTTTGGTTTTGTACTATAATATATAAATTGTAGTAGTGGATTACTTATGATCCATTGCTATTAGCATTAACATCCAACTTTTTATTTTCATTCTTACTCCTCCAAGTAGATTGAATAATAACAAGATCAGCTTAACGCTGATTATCTATCTTTGAAAGAACCTATGCACTTCCCAGCATAGGTTTTTTCTTTTGCAATAAAAACAAAAAAAAGGTTCCTTTCACATTTGGATACCTCTTTTAATTGTCTGTTCATTTATCCCCAATGGATAAAGTCTAATGCATTTTTATCTTGAGTATATCTAGCATAAACTGAATTTCTTAATTGATTCCAGATCTTGCTTTGAAAATCATTTAACTTAAATTCATTTAGTGCCATCGAATTTTCAACTAGACTAACAACATTAAATAGTTCGGAAGTCAAAGCAACTGCATGATATTTTCCTGTTTTTAAATTAGTAATTGTTTTGTTTATTTGCTCAATAACTTGAATTTTCTCAGGTGACTTATTATCAGCTAAACTTAGTTTAAATGCTTCAAGTAAGCTGATATATTCTTGGATACTCATTTAATTACCAAACACCAAATTGATTAATTAATTTAAATATTATTTCGTTTTTTTGCAAATTTTTATCCGTTGGATGCAAAAATAAATTCCATGCTTCAGATTGTTTTTTAGAAAAACGCAATCCTCTAAAAGCAAGAGCATCATTGATATAACTCATCGTTTTTCCGACTCGAATAGATAAAGTTATTCCCTCATACTTTTTATTTTGTAAATCAAATAATGTTTCATCAATGACTTGATATAGTTCAGTAAAATTAGTGAATGTATTCAAATCACCATATGGTTCATGTTTTAGTTGATATTCTAAGTTTTTAAGTAATACAATTGCTTGTTTAACTTCTGATTCCATACTATCTTGGCCATCCTCTACCACCACTAATAAATCCCGTAGCAACACTATTAGCCATATTATTAATAGTGCTACTTACTACACCGCCCCAGTTAACTCTACATTTACCATTTTTTAGTGTAGCTGGTCCATACGAGTAGCCCTTTCTGCATTCCACATTAGATCCCCACGGCATAGGATCATACCAGCCAGGAGTAGCAGCAGAAGCCGTATTACTACTAAAGTATAAGGCAGCTCCTGTCATAACAGGAATAAATGCTGTTGCTAAGAATAATTTACCCTTTTTCATGATGTTTACCTCCAAGTTTAGAAAAAAATTTTTATTTTTTTGGAAAGCGTCTTCATCTAATTAAATTTTATCATACCAATTATAAATTTCAATTATTTTTCCAAATATATCTTAGTATTCATACAGCTAATGCATAAGAAGTTTACGTGTTAAGATCACATTTTAATGTTAGTGGTATACCAATTTTATATTTTTCAAAAAAATTGTATAAAGTATGCTTCCATAATACGATTATCTTACAGAAAATCATTTCTAAATTTATCGAAAGATCCAGAAGGTGAAAAAGATGGTTTCTAAAGATGAAATTATTACAATAATGTCTGAGTTAGTTAACTCACTTAATAATACAAATCCTCATTCAGAATTTACTAACTTCCTTACAGATAGTCTAAACACAATTAAATCTAGCAATGGTGTTGCTTTCACAGGTCAACTGCAATATTTTTTTAATCACGCCCCTGTTGTAAAGTTTTCCGATAATATCACATTTACTTCGCAAGAAGAAAAACTATGGAATAAACTCCTCTCTCTAAACGAGCTAGAAAATAATCTTTGGGGTGCAAGTTTATAATTCATTTCCAACTTCTTAATCAAATTTAACTTTTTTAATAAAAAACGTCACAATTTGTTCACATTTTCATTCTAATATATAAACCATAGCAACGGGGAAGACAAAACCCCATCGCTATTAGCATTAACATCCAACTTTTTATTTTCATTCTTACTCCTCCAAGTAGATTGAATACATTTATCAGTCTTTGACTGATCCTATACTTATATATTTTGAAATCCGCGTCTTTCCCAGCGCGGATTTTTTTGTGGGCTTATTTTCGAGACTTTCATATAATGATAATAGAATACAAAGTAATAAATTCAATTAACTTAGGAAGGATTATTATGTTTTCACCAGTGATTCAGTCTTTGATTGCAGAAAAAGCAGGTTCATTTATTATTCCTGCTTCTAGGATTGCATTTGTGGAAGACGAAAACCCACTCTACCATGCTTTTTTAGTTCTTACTAAAATGAAATATTCAAAAATTCCAGTTTTGGATAAAGAGCAAAAAGTAGTTGGCTTAATCAGCTTATCGATGATTACAGACACGATGCTGACGCCTGATAATATTGTGATTGAACCTCTATCGGACTTAAAAGTTAAAGATGTAATACAGACAAAATTTGAAACAATTAACTTTGCCCGCACTAATCTTGAGACGCAGCTCCATCTTCTAGTTGATAATCCTTTTATTCCAGTTGTAAATGACAATAATATTTTTCAGGGATTGCTGACTAGGCGAGAATGGATTAAGGCCTTTAATTATGTAACTCATTCAATTGAGGAAAAATACAACATTACTAAGAAAACTTTACAGAAAGAAAACCCAATAACTTAAATTCAATAAGTTAAGTTGTATAATAGTAATGTTTTAGTATTATTGATTAAATTAGTTGGAGGGAAAGCTAATGAGAAATCAATGGAAATTTTTCACAATCCTTGGGATTGGTGTTGTTGCAGCAATCTTAGACTTCCTATGTGGAGCACCTAAGATTGGTGGGTGGCCAATTTCCGGTATCTTAATTGATATCTTCGGAATTTTTATGGCTATTACCATGCTTCGAGAAATGATTGAAACCCTTGAATCTGGTCGTTGGGGCGTAGATATCTTGGCAATCATCGCTGTTGTTTCAACAATGATTGTCGGCGATTACTGGGCTGCTTGGATGATTTTAATCATGTTGACTGGTGGTGAATCACTTGAAGATTACGCTACAAGTCAAGCTGATAAAGAATTACGCTCTTTACTAAAAAATTCTCCAAGAATTGCTGATAAGTTAGTCGACGGTAAAATTGTAGAGGTTAAAGTTGATGAGTTAAAAATTGGCGATATCGTTTTAATTAAGCCTGGTAGTCAGGTGCCTGTCGATGGAGAAATTATTAAGGGAAACTCTAGTTTTGACCAATCTTCTTTGACAGGTGAATCAGTTCCTGTTGATAAAAAAGTTGGCGATGATTTAATGTCAGGATCAATTAATGGGGATGCAGCTGTAGAAATGAAAGTTACTAAGGCTGCTAAAGATTCTGAATATCAGTCAATTGTTGCTTTGGTTAAATCTTCTGAAGCTAAACCAGCTAAATTTGTTAAAATGGCTGATCGCTACGCTGTACCATTCACTATTGTTTCTTTAATCATTGGTATTGCTGCTATGATTACCTCAGCTGTAACTAATCCAGCTCTTGGCTGGCAAGCACACTTTTTACGTTTTGCTCAAGTTATGGTTGTTGCCTCTCCTTGCCCATTGCTAATTGCGGCACCAGTAGCAATGGTTTCAGGAATGAGCTCAATGTCAAGAAGCCACATTATTGTTAAATCTGGTACCACTCTTGAAAAGTTATCCCGTACCTTAACTTTTGCTTTTGATAAAACTGGAACCTTAACTGAAAATCAACTAGTTATTGATCAAGTTGTTTTACCAGAAAATAGTTCTATTTCAAAAGAAGAGTTACAAAGCTTGGCAGCTAGCGTTGAACAACAATCGAGTCATGTTATTGCTACTTCATTAGTTAAAAGTACCAATAAGGATTTAATTAAGCCAGTTACCAACTTAAAAGAAGCTACTGCTAAAGGAGTTAGCGGTGAAGTAGACGGTAAATTAGTTAAAGTTGGTAAGCTTTCTTATGTTGATCCGGATCAAGAAAAAATCACTGTTCAATCAACTGCTGTCTTTGTTTCAATTGATAATAAGTTCGCTGGATATATTACTTTCCAAGATCAAATTAGAAAGAATACACCAGAAACAATTGCTCGTTTGCGTCGTCAAGGTGTAAAGCAAATCATGATGTTAACTGGGGACCGTAGATCTGTCGCTGATAAAGTTGCCAAAGAAGCTGGAATTAAAGAAAGCGAAGTTCATGCAGACTTACTTCCAGCTCAAAAGATTCAAGCCATTAGAGATGTTAAACCTGACTTAAGACCGGTTGCAATGGTGGGTGACGGTGTTAATGATGCACCAAGTTTAATGGCTGCTGATGTTGGTATCGCTATGGGTGCTAAAGGAGCAACTGCAGCTAGTGAAAGTGCGGATGCTGTTATTATGGTTAACGACATTTCTAAAGTTAATGATGCTGTTGCTATCTCTAAGCACACAATGAAAGTAGCACACGTTGATATTATTACGGCTATTTGTATTGTTATCTTGATTGAATTAATCGCCTTCACAGGTATAATTCCAGCATTTTGGGGAGCAATTTTACAAGAAGTAGTTGATTTAATCACCATTTTATTAGCTCTTCTTGCTAAAACTAAGCCAACTAATCCTAAACAAACAGGACTAGAAAAATAATAACTTAATTTGCAACTAA
This sequence comes from Lactobacillus johnsonii, assembly GCF_014058685.1. Classification (NCBI taxonomy): domain Bacteria; kingdom Bacillati; phylum Bacillota; class Bacilli; order Lactobacillales; family Lactobacillaceae; genus Lactobacillus; species Lactobacillus johnsonii. The sequence continues at coordinate 1,863,558 of NZ_CP059055.1, forward strand.
CCATATTTTTAGCTAAACTAATTTTTAGTTAAATATTTTTATTAGTGGTTGGGTTTTATAAAAACTTTCAAGATTTGCTTATTTGGGTCAATAAGTGCTTGAAAGTTTTTTTATTTTGTCACAAAGTTATAGAAAGCTGGAAGAAAATGCACTTTTTAGGAGAATTAATTTTAATTCTGCTGGCTACAACGTTATTAGGACAATTATTTTCACGTCTTAATATGCCAGCAGTTATTGGACAATTATTATCAGGAATTTTACTCGGACCGGCAATTCTAGGCTGGGTTAAGCCAAATGAAATTGTCTCCCTCTTTTCAGAGTTTGGAGTAATTCTATTAATGTTTTTAGCTGGTTTAGAGAGTGATTTAGACTTATTAAAGAAGTATTTTAAATTAAGTTTTACTGTCGCTGGCATCGGGGTTGTTTTACCTGTATTTTTCACGGGGATAGCCAGTTACTTATTTGGGATGCAGTTCCTCGAAGCACTATTCATCGGAATTGTTTTTGCCGCTACTAGTGTTTCAATTTCCGTTGTAGTTTTACAAGAAGCTAACCAAATCCATACTCGTGCTGGTACTGCTATCTTAGGAGCAGCAGTTGTTGATGATATCTTAGCAGTTATTGTTTTAAGTTTATTTACTACTTTTAGTCATGAAGGTGGAAAAAGTGGTTTAACGAATAACTTTTTCCTCAATTTACTTATTGAAGTAATATACTTTGTTGCCGTTTGGGTTGTCTTCAAATTCATTGCACCACATTTTATGAAACTAGCTGAAAAAGTGGAAGTCGATTATGCAGTAGTTATAGGCTCCCTAGTTCTAGCCCTCTTAATGGCCTGGGCAGCAGATTTTGTAGGCTTAAGTGCTGTTGTTGGAGCATTCTTTGGTGGTTTAGCAATTAGACAAACTCCACAATATAAGGAAGTCCAATCTTCTGTTAGTGCAATTGGTTACTCCATTTTTATCCCTGTTTTCTTTGTAAATATTGGACTATCCATGACATTTGCTAGCTTTATCAAAGATATCTGGTTCATTATTGTTATGACTATCCTAGCCGTATTATCGAAATTCTGGGCTGGTAAATATTCAAGTGAATTATTTGGTTTTACCAAGAATGAAGGAAATATTGTCGGAGCAGGGATGGTATCACGTGGTGAAGTAGCGCTGATTGTAGCACAAATTGGAATTACTCATCACTTATTCCCAGAAGACATTTATTCAAGTTTGATTTTGGTAATTATTATTACCACAGTGCTTTCACCATTTATTTTGAACTACTATATTAAGCGTGAAGTAAAGAAGAACTAATAAAAACGAGGTCATCATGACCTCGTTTTTTTGTATTTAATTTACTTTAATACTTCCTAGAGATGTATTGGCTTCTAATACATTTTCAGTGTTACTGTTATTCTCAAAAGAATCTCCCCGCTTTTTGCCACCAACCGTAATTTTACCCAAAGAAGTATCTAAATCATATCCACTTGCATTACATTTATTAACCTCAATGTTTCCCTTAGCGGTATCAAAACTGACTCCTTTTCGTGTCTTTAATTCTTTAATAGAAATATTTCCATTGGCTAAATCAATATCTCCATTCTTAGTTGCCAAATAATCAGCACTGACATTGCCATTTGCACTCTCAATATTTAAATCAGTCAACTCTTCTTTTGGCATTTCAATTATAATTTTAGAATTTAACTGCTTAAGATTAAACACATTTACATGAACACCAACTTTAGAAAATGAAATCTTTAAATTTCCGTTCTTTACTTTAACGTCAGGAGCAATTTTTTCTAAGCCAGAATAACTAACACTATATTTACTACTAGTTTTAAAAATTATATCTCCTGTTGGAATATCTACACTTACCTTATTAAATTTATTAAAAGAATAAGCGTAATTCACTATTTTTTTATTTGTCCTATTAAACATTACTATCCCTCCGCCTACAATTACGGCAGTAATGATTATAATTAAAAATATTTTTTTCCAATTCATTAAATATAGTCCTCTAAATCTAATATTTTGTCGTATCTATTTAAATCATCTTTTTCATAATGATAAATCACTTCAATAAAAGTTAGGTTTGAATTTAATAAGTACTGATGAATAAGCTCAGACGTTTTTTTATCAAGAGAAGCATTAATCTCGTCAAGTAATAAAACAGGACGAGCCATCAAAATTGCCCTTGCTAATTCAATCCGCGCTAGCTGTCCACCCGACAATTTATCTGCTTCTTCACCCAATTGATAATTGAGTCCTTTTTCTTTAATGAGATTTTTCAAATCTAACTTATTGCAAATTTTCTCTACCTTTTCCCAGGAAATACTTTCTCCTAAAGTTAGATTAAACAACAAACTATCAGCAAAAATCACTGGTGCTTGACTTGCATATGAAAACAAGCCCGAAAAGTTACCTGCATTTGTCTTTTTGCCGTTTAGTTTAATTTCTTTTGCTTGTCCATATTTTCCATATAATAAAAATTGTAACAAGGTTGATTTTCCGGTTCCAGACGGTCCAATAATCGCAATCTTCTCTCCTGATTTAATCTCTATATTAACCCCAGTAGCTAACTGCTTTCCATCCCTCTTTAAAGTTAAATTTTCTATACTCAAATCCTGCAAACGTACTGTTTTGCTACCTTTATGATCTTTTTCATTATTTAAAAAGTGATCTACATTCTCAACTATTTTTTTAGTAGTAGCTAGCTTATTTCGATCATCTAAAATGTATAAAATTGGATTTACAAAAGAATTGGCAAGTTGCACAATAGCAAACAATGCTCCTAAAGTTGTTTGTCTTTTTACAACTAAATATATTCCAAATAAGAATGGCATCAAAAAAGTAATGATATGTGCAATAAAGTTGATCCATGAATTAGTATCAAGATTCAATAAATTCATTCTGCTTAATTCTTGTTCTAATCTTGCTACAGTTTGCTTATTCTTCAATACTGCTTGCCTTTGACCACCATATAGCTTTAGAGTTTCAACACCAGCCAAAAAATTCTTTGTTTGATTAACATATCTACTATTTGCCTTAGTCCACTTTTCAGAAGATTCTTGAATTGGTTTTTGAAAAATATTGGAAACAAACATCGGAACAAAAGAACCAAATAAGAATAAAAGAGTAATTAACCAATTAACAGCTAGAGCATATCCTAGGGCTAAGATCAAAGAAAAACTTTGCATAATAATTTCAATCTGCGCATCAAAACGATTAGTTTCTAGCAATTTAAAATCATTAGTTAGAAATCCTAAGCTATTATTATTTTTATCTTTGTCTTCTTCTAACATACCACCAAAAATACGAGTTCTAAGATAAATATTTACCTCTTTAATAATAGTTGTTTTTAAGCGATTAAATGATAAACTCGCAACTAATGTAACAGTTAAGGCGGTTACAATCACGACTAAAAACTGTGTAATCTTATCCCAGCTCTTATTGCTAGCAATATTAGTCAGAGTTTGAACAATGTTGGCCATAATAATATTTTGAAAACTGGCAATCAAACCTAAGACAATCATCAAGATAAACTTGAATTTATTTGAATACCTAAATAGCATTTAATTATCTCCCATCAATTAAATTTGTTGATAAGAGTATATGATGAGATAATACTTAAAAATAAATCTCTTGCAGATCTGCAAGTTAAATTTCGAGGTAAAAAATGTACGGTCATGAATTTAAAGAATTACGTTTAGAACAAGGTATTACACAAAAAGAAGCTTGCAAAGGTATTTGTTCCGAATCAAAATTATCTCGCTGGGAAAATGATCAAATTGAAGTTGCGTTCAGTACAGCAATGAGGTTATTGAACAGGATTCACATTACTAGTCATGAATTTATGGGATGGTCAAAATTTTCACCTCAACCTGAAACAGACAAAGAAGTAACTGAGGCCTGGCACAAAGAAGAGATTCCTTTGATTAAACATGTTGCTAAAAAGCAGCTCGATAAATACCACCAATCAAAAAATCCTTTTGATCTTTTATCAACCGTAGCTTTATTTAACCAGCTGGTAATTTTAGAAAATCATAATTATCTTCCCGAAGTTGATCAAATTAAATTAGCTAATATTTTTTCGAAGGTGGTAATTTGGTCAGAATATTATTTAGCACTTTTCGGGAGTTCAATCTTTCTTTTAACTCCCAAACAAGTATATGGAATTTCTAAACTAGTTTTAAAAGATGTTAGCCGAATTACTGAAGCTAATACAACCTATGACTTAGAGGTAATGCTTGGTGTTCTGGGGGACGCTACTATTAAATTAATTCTAAGTAATGATATTAAACATGCTACTTCACTAATTAAAGAGATCAAAAAAATTGAGCTTCCGCATTATATGATGTTTTTCACTCTAACATTTAATTATTTAGACAAGATTGCAAATTATGTTACCACGAAAAATGAACAACCTATTTTAAATTTGATCAATACGATGGTTCAAATAGGTTGCCCGATTCAAGCAGAAATATATTTAGATGTATTTAAACAAGTTAAAAACAATTTGGATAGAAAAACGAGGTCATGATGACCTCGTTTTTTACTATTCTACTTAAAAGTAACGGTATAAGTAACATGCTTCAATTATGAAGATAATTACTAAATACCCATACCACTCAAAACTTACAACTGGATTATTAAATTCCACCATACACATAAAACTACAAATTATAGTGCCTAATAGGCAATAGATAAAGGGAATTTCAGGCTTTACAATCTTTCGTTTTACCATTACGCATAGAAGAATGCCAATTAAACACAAACCTAGAAAAATCCAAATCATAAAAACCACCTATACTTTAGTGATTTGCTCCCTCAACGGCCTTAATATCGCCCTTACCATCACGTTCAACAATTGCACTAAGTGCAGCTGTTAATCCCTTAACAATATCACCAAGAGCCATCGATGGAGTATTAGGACGATTTACAACTTGTTCTGGCAAGAAAGGAATATGGATAAAGCCAGCCTTAATATTTGGAAATTCCTTGTCTCTCATATATTGAACTTGATACATAATGTGATTACATACATAAGTACCAGCTGTATTTGAAACACTAGCTGGCAAACCTGCATCCCTAATTGCTTTTGCTTCTGCCTTAATTGGCAATTGTGTAAAGTAGGCAGTTTCTCCATCTTCATGAATTGGTTCACCTAGTGGCTGATAGCCTTCATTATCAGGAATACGGCCATCATTAATATTAATTGCAACACGTTCAGGAGTTAATCCAAAACGACCACCAGCTTGCCCAACATTTAAAACATAGTCTGGCTTTTCTTTTTCAATTGCCTTTTTAACAACTTCAGCTGACTTATTAAAGACAGTCGGAATTTCCAATTTAATAATTTCAGCTCCATTAATTTCAGCTGGTAATCTCTTTACCGCTTCAATTGCAGGATTAATTTTATCTCCACCAAATGGATCAAAGCCTGTTACTAAAATTTTCATAATTTTATCCTTTCAATAATTAAAATGCTAAAAAGTACATTAAGCCAATTTGAACAATTAACAAGATAACGGCAATCGGAGCTTGTTGCTTAATAACACCCATCTGATCTTTCATCTCTAAAAGCGCTACGGGTAAAGTATTAAAGTTAGCAGCCATTGGAGTTACTAAAGTTCCACAATAACCTGAGGTCATTCCGATTGCTGCTACAACTACAGGATTAGCACCTTGTGCAATTACAAAAGGAATTCCAATTGCTGCAGTAATTACCGCAAAAGCAGCAAAAGCATTACCCATAATATAAGTAAATAAGGCCATCGCAATACAGTATAGCGCTACGCCTAAGAAGTGATTTCCAGCTGGGAAAACATGACTAATCATGTCGGCTGTTAACTTACCAACACCACAAGTCGTAAAAACAACCCCAAGCATGGCTAATAGTTGTGGTAAAACGCCAGGTGCTCCTACGCTTCTAACCATTCTCTGGGAATCCTTGAAAACTTGCTTTGCTGGCGCTTTAGTCAAGATAATGGCTAAGACTAGTGAAACAACTGCACCAATACCAATTCCCACCTGACCACCAAGTGGAGTAAATTGTGCAATTATAATAGATGTTAATGCCAAAACAATGCTTGGTAAAAATACCTTTGCTCCTAAACGTTTAGCATCTTCTTGAGCAGTTTTAGGATTTACAGTTGGCAATTTACCAACCTGGATTTGCTTAAACAAAGCTAAAATTCCGATTACTAAAACCATTGCACCGGACACTACGGCAGGAATCAAATCTCCAAAAGCAAAAATAATTGCTAAAAAGAACCAGAAAATTGCTGTTCCAATTCTTGCTTTATTAGTTTTGTCACGCAATGTTTCAATTCCAGCAATTGCCATACATAAACCAATTAATGCATAAAGAATGGCAAGTAAAAAGTTAATCGTATTTTGCATATTATTTTCCTTCCCATTTAGCCATTTGACGGTCAAAGTATAGGTTATAAGCAAAAACTAAAACGAAAGTAATAATCGCAATAGGAATCGTGTTAACAACAATTCCTACTGGATCAACCTTATAACCAAGTGATTTCATTGTTGAAGAAATCAAAAGTACACCACCAGATGCTACAAACAAGTTTTGGGCAAAAAAGTTACCAAAGTTGTCAATTGCTGCACTGCGTCCCTTTATTAGATCAATCTCTGATTCGCTTAGTTTCTTTTTATCTTGATCTTCTGCAGCAGCAATTACCATCGGTGCAATTAATGGACGAACAAATTGAACCTGTCCCTGCAAAGAAATCCCAAATACACCAGCAAGTTCACGAATTAAAAGATAGATATTTAAAATCTTTCCCGCAGTTAATTTTTTCAGTTTTTTATTGCATTAACCGTATAGTCTCTTAATCCATGTGATTCTACTAGCCCAATCATTGGCAAGGTTAGGAAAAACAAACTTACCATTCGATTTTCCACAAAACTCTTTCCAATTACTTCCAACAATTTAACAAAATCCATCCCAGAGAAAAGTCCTGTTACAATTGCTGCAATAACTACAACTGCAGTCGTGTCCCACTTCAAAACAAAGCCGACTACAATTATTAATATTCCTAACAGCTTTAAATATTCCATACTACCTATTCCTTAAATAAAAAATAAAAAAATACTATAAAAATATTATACAAAATGCAATAAAAAATACGAAAGGGAAAAACCATTCGTATTTCAATTTCTATTCAAATTAGTTAATCAACAAATAAGTAGCTGCCCCATCTTACTGGTTCTTCAACAGTAGGTAGCAATAAGAAAATAACTACAATAATCCAGCCAAATGGAATAATAATTAACCATAGCCACCAACCACTATAGTTCGCATCATGTAGTCTTCTTACTGCATAACCCAAAAGACCTAATTTTATCCAAACTAGTAAGATGAATAAAATTAATTCAATTAGCCAAGTTAAAAATGTAATATGTGATACAGCCCACGTCACATTATTTGGAGTAACAGAGAAAATTCCACTAGTACATAATGCTAGTATTGAAGCTATTCCAATTACAATTGTTAATAAGAACTGAATAACAAATGCAACCCAAAAAGCTTTTCGAGTACTACGCGCTGCCCAAGTGAACGGATAGAGAAATAATCCTTTAAAAATTTCCCCAACTGATGGATCTGGAATATCACTTTCTGGTGCATGATATTCTTGTTCATAATAAGGTTTATCAGACATAAAATTTACCTCATACTAATTTCTAATTATTTTCTGCTTTTGTAATTAGTTTATCAAAATTTTGATCCTGATGTTTTTTAGCTAGGTCAGGTGTCTTCCAGTAAACTTGATCCGTTATTTTCCCTTGGCCACTAGCTAAAATAACTACCGGATGACCGTCCAAGATTGTATAACCATAAGACGTTTGGTGTTCATCTTTAGCTGTCCAACCAATTAACGTAATATAATTGACCCCTTTTAAAGCTTCAGTATTATTAAAGACTTTAACCCAAGTATGAGTATCGTTCAGATAGTCATTAGAAAATTGTTGATGCTTTTCAAAATATTCTTTATCTGGGATATGAATCTCGTATTGATGATCTTCCGTTGTGAGCGTATGAGCACCAAATTCAATTTCTCTTAATTGATTATCATCTTTACTATGTGTACGACGATTATTATCCATACTGTACCACTCACCCTGCAGTTTTGCGGGGACAGCATATAGGCCTTTATCTCCAGCAATCTTTTTAGTTTTTACTCGCTGTCTTTCTTTCGTCTACTACTTTGACATTTTTAATGATCTTATTTACTTTATTACCGTCGTTATGATTGTTGAGGTACTTAATCATCATTTTAATATCAGATGAACCAACTTCTTTATTTTTGTGATAGAAGAAAATAGTTGGGTCATTCTTGGTGTAGTAGAAATATTTGTCTCCATTAACTGTGGCAATCTCATATGCAACATCACTGCCATTTTGCATATATGAAAAATCTTTCCGATTATGAAGGCGTACAGTCACAGTATTATTTTGAGCTTGCTTAAAAGTCTTCTTCCAAATATTTGGATATTTTTCACCAGCATATGCAATTGTAATTGCCGTTTGTTTTTTAGTATTCATATTAGTTGCTGTAAGCTTACTACTCTTCTTAACTGTTGTTGTCTTCTCAGTTGATGAACTAGAACTATTATTTTGTGAATTACTACATGCGGTTAACATCGTACAACTTAACAAACCAATTAAGCCAATTGAAACTAATTTTTTCATCATCGATACCTCCAAAATAAGTTACCTCTCATTGTCTATTAAAACACTCTGTTATTTATTTCCCAAGCAATATCTTCCTAATTATTAGACTTTGTTTTTCTTGTTTTTTATACTAAAAATATGGAACGAGAAAAGAGGCAATCAAATGCTAAATAACATCCATAATTTCTTTAATGCCTTTGGGGCAAGTGTCATTGTCCCTATTATGATTTTTATCATTTCTTTGTTTTTAAAGGTAAAACCAAAGAAAGCAATGATGTGTGCATTTTATGCTGGTGTAGGTCTAACTGGTTTTTCTTGGATTATTAATGAATTTACTCCAGTAGTTACTAAAATAGTCCGTCAAATGGTTAATAATACCGGCATAAAGCTACCAGTCGTTGATATCGGTTGGCAAGCTGGAGCATTAGCGAGTTTTAGCGCACCAATTGGATTAACTTTTTTTGTATTCGGACTAGTGGCTGAATTTGTTTTATTTGCTATTGGAATTACAAAAGTTTTTATGCCGTCAAATCTTTGGAACAACTTTGGTTTCATGATTTGGGGAACTCTTGCTTTTTATGTAACACATAATTGGTGGATTTCTTTAGGCTTATCTTTTTTTATGCTTCTCTATACATTACTGCTGGCCGAAATTCAGGCAGATCGTTGGTCTACGTATTATAAGATTGACAATACCACTGTCTGTGCACTTCAAAATATTGTTCAAACTATTCCAGCCATTTTGTTAGATCCACTTTGGAATTTACTTGGTTTTAATAAAGCTAATTTGACTCCAACTGCATTTAAAAATAAATTTGGTGTTTTTGGTGAAACAACGACTTTAGGAGCCATCTTAGGGCTTTTAATTGGAATATTAGGTAATATTAAAAATTTAGCCACAGTAGCAGCATGGGGACAAATTTTTCAATTCTCTATTCAGCTTTCAGCTGTCATGACGATTTTTCCTTTAGTTACAAAAGTCTTTAGTAAAGCATTCATTCCTTTAGCTAAACAAATTAACCAAGAACGTAAACAAAATAAAAATACAAAATCAGGAATTGACTTAATACAAGATAGTAAACGTTGGTTTTTAGCAGTTGATGATGGTGTCGGTTACGGAGAACCAGCTACAATTATTTCAGGAATTATTTTAATTCCAATCATGGTAGTCATTGCTTTTGTTTTACCGGGAAATAAAACTTTACCTGTTGTTGATTTAATTGCTCTCCCTTACATGGTTGAATCAATTGTCGCTATTACTAACGGTAATATTCTCAAAGTCATTGCAAATGGAGTTATTTGGTTTAGTTTAGGGCTTTATGCTTCAAGCTGGTTAGGTTCTATTTACACAAATACGATTTCTCACTACGGAGCTGCTATTCCAGCAGGCATCGTTTTAGTCACTAGCTTTAACTTAATGGCTCACCCCTTGAATGCAGCAGTGTTTGCCGCCTTCATCTCAAAAAATCCTTTTTGGATTAGTTTGTGCATTATTATTTACTTAGTACTGCTCATTGTATTAAGAAAATATCGTCCACAGATTTGGACCTACTTAAATAAAATGGCTGCTAAGAACGTGCAAGCAACATCAAGCCTTAAAGCCTCTACCAAAGAGTGAATTTGTTACAATAAAAAATGAAAGAACTAATTAAAAGGACGTGAAGTTTAATGTCAAAATTTAATTGGAAAAATGTATTAGTAGCTGGAACTGCTGCTGGTGTTATCTCGGGATTAGTTAAATTGGGCTGGGAAAACATTCTCCCTCCAAGAACACCAGAAAGAAATAAGACTAATCCTCCACAAAAATTACTAGAGCAAATGGGTGTTCCAGCCCACTTAACTCATGCAACTTATACTTATTCAGGAGAAAAACTACCTTGGGTTAGTTATCTTGTTCACTTTGGTTTTTCAATTTCTTTTGCTACTGCCTATGCGGCTCTTCTTGAAAAGAAAGTTAAGTGGTTAACAATAGATCAGGGCGTTCCATTTGGCTTAGGAGTTTGGATCGCTTTTCACCTAGTAATTATGCCATTAATGAAAACTGTCCCTTCTCCAAAGAACCAACCAATGGAAGAACATATTTCTGAGGCTTTAGGACATATAGCATGGATGTGGACTAATAACGAAATTGCTGAAATTGTTTTACAGCAATTAGGACAAAGAAAAAAAGAGCATTAATGCTCTTTTTATTTTGCTATAAAATTGACAGGATATTGTTTAACATATGAGTCAAAATCGAATATCTTACATCTTTTGTAGTGACGTACGTCCAAGCTAGGATCATTCCCATTACCCAATATAAATAAATAAATTTACTAAACATCGGATCATGTCCATAAGCAAAAATAAAACCACTTACTACAATTCCAACCCATTTATTAAATACATTTTCTACTGGGAAAAATGTGTTGAAAAATAGCGCTCTAAAGATAAATTCCTCACAGATTGGTGCCACTATCACTAATAAAACATTGAACATTGGCGAGGCAACTTTTCTAATTGCATCTAGTTCTTCTTGATTCTTTGAAATTGTATTACCACCAAATAATCGCACAAAGGCTATTTGGAAGATTACTAAAGTAAAGAAAGCCGCTACAGCAATAATAATTCTTTTTGTATCCCAGTGAGGCTTCGCATTGAAAAACCAATCATTTTCTTGTTTAAGTTCTCGTTTATAAATCCAATACATCCAATAAATTACTGCAACAGTTAAAACTGCCAAAATAACCGCAAACAATAGGTTAACTTTCTTTTGTGCATAACCTAATTGCAAAATTGTATAAAATACAAAAGCAATGATCACTGTTGCTAGATTTCCTAAAAAGCGTAAAAAAGTCTTCATCCGAACACTTCCTCTAATTGAAATTATTTATTTCTTTTCATTATAATTGTTTATTAAAAAGACATAAGGACATTTAATCATGCAATCACAACTCATGCAATCTCTGCATCAATTTTTTAACTTTATTGTTCATAATCAAGTAACGATTACCTCTTTGATTATGTTCGTATTTTTTATTTTATTTTTGCTTTCTTGGCTGATTGAACCACGTCGTTTAATCAATGGCCTTATTTTCACAATATTTGGGATTAGTTTTTTAGTATGGTCTGCTATTTTAATTATTTCTCAACACAATCCTTTACTAACCACCTCATTTTCTTTCCTTGCTTTGGCTATCTTATTTGGAATCTTTTTCTTAGTAACCTTTTCTTGGATTTTCTTTCTCTGGAATGCCTATTTTGTCTGGAAATATGAAAGCCATTCTCTGCCAAATCTTTTAACTTTGATTATTGGTTTATTTTTAGTAGGAATATGGACTTTAAATAGATTAGGTGTATTTCACCGCCTACCGGACTGGCTTCATTCTCTAGTTGCTGGAGCAACTTTGATTGCCTTTTATCTTCTATTTGTAATGTATAACTTTTTACTCAATTTAGTTCTGTATCAAATTACTCCTCGTCGCTACAAGCAAGATTACCTAATTGTTCTCGGCGCAGGATTAATTGATGGAAAGAAAGTATCACGCCTGTTAGGTGCACGAATCGACCGAGCTATTGCTTTTTCTAATAAACAATATGATAAAGGACATAAACGTCCCAAACTAATTATGTCAGGTGGACAAGGAAAAGACGAGGATCTCTCTGAAGCAGCCGCAATGAAAGATTACGCTGTTAAACATGGCTACGATCCTAACTTGATTTTATTAGAAGATAAATCAACTAATACCTACCAAAATATGCTCTACTCTAAAAAAGTAGCTACTAGTGATTGGGGAAATCCAAACTTTAAAGCTAAGTTTTTTACTAATAACTATCATCTTTTTAGAGCAGGCCTTTATGCAAAAATGGCTCATTTAAAGGCCAATGGTGTCGGAGCAACTACACGTTTTTATTTTTTACCTAATGCTACAATTCGTGAATTTGCTGGGGTCTTTATTATGCATAAGAAACGCCATTTTGTTATCATTGGTTTAATTGCAATTTTATTTATAATCCAAGCAATATTTGCAGTATTAGGCTGGGGCAAATATATAATTGCTTAGAAAGGAAAAAATATGCTACAACTCTTACACTTAAAAAAGACCTATCACGTAGGTGACACCGTCACACATGCATTAGATGACGTTACGATTAATTTTCGTAACAGTGAATTCGTTGCTATCTTAGGTCCTAGTGGGTCCGGTAAGACGACTCTTTTAAACGTAATTGGTGGATTAGATCATTACGATTCTGGAGACATTATCATCAATGGTAAGTCGACGAAAAATTTCTCTCAAACTGACTGGGATGCTTACCGCAATAATTCTGTCGGCTTTATTTTTCAAAGTTATAATCTTATTTCTCACCTTTCTATTATTGAAAATGTAGAGCTTGGTATGACGCTCTCAGGCGTAAGCAGTAATGAACGCCACGAGAAGGCAATTGCGGCGCTAAAGCGTGTTGGGCTAGGCGATCATTTAAAGAAGCGTCCTAATCAACTATCCGGAGGACAAATGCAACGAGTAGCTATTGCCCGGGCAATAGCTAATGATCCTGATATTCTTCTATGTGACGAGCCAACAGGAGCTTTAGATACTAAAACCAGTGAAAGTATTATGGAGCTAATCAAGGAACTCAGCCACGATAAATTAGTCATCATGGTTACACATAATCCTGAACTGGCTGAAGAATATGCAAGTAGAATTGTCCATTTCCAGGATGGAAAAATTCTTAGTGATTCAAATGCCTTTGAGCCTAAAAAAGAAGTAAAGGATACTTTTAAACTCAAAAAGACAAAAATGTCTTACTGGAATGCTCTAAAACTTAGTTTTACTAACATTATGACTAAGAAAGGTAGAACTTTTTTAACTGCCTTTGCTTCAAGTATCGGAATTATTGGTATTGCTATTGTTTTAGCTTTGTCACATGGTTTTCAAAAACAAATTAATGAAACGCAAAGTAAAACACTAGCTAAATTTCCAATTTCTATTTCTCAAACGGCAACAGATATGAACGCCGCTACAAGCCGAACTGAATCTGACAAAAATGTCAAAAATAAGGGATATCTCGTTGCCGCAAAACCAGACAATGAGAAAAATACGCATGAAAATAAGATTACTCAGTCTTATATCAATTATGTTAAGAAAATTAATCCTTCATATGCTAACAACATCTCCTTTATTCGAGGAACCCAGCTTAATCTTTTAACTAATGATAATGGCAAAATTAAGCATGTAGAATTTTCTAATGTTAACAACTCTGGTTCTGCTATTGCTAGTGCTCAACTTCAAGGAATGAATAGTGTAGGGATTAACACAAGTGTCTTTCCTAAAACACTTGATTCAAAGCAAGGAACTTTTTTAAAGGATAATTACCAACTACTTGCTGGTTCCTGGCCTAAGTCAAATAATGAAGTAGTTCTTGTTTTAAATAATAAAAATCAAGCTAATATTAACGCACTTAAGAATTTAGGTATTTCAATTAAAGATGGTCAAAAAATTGATCTAAACAAACTTGTCGGCCGTACTTTTAAGGTGATTAGTAACAACAATTACTATCAAGAATTGCCTACTGGAAATTTTGTTCCACAAAAAGCTTCTAAATCAATGTATGATTCTAGCAACTTAACCTTAAAGTTAAGTGCCGTTATTCGGGGTAAAAATAATAGTCAAATGGCCCTGCTAGATAACGGAATTGCTTACAGCGATGGCTTAACTCAAGAAATTATTAAGCAAAATGAAAATTCGAATATTGTTAAGGCACAAAAGAATAGTACTACCAATGTAATGACTAATCAGCCAATGAACCAAACTCAAAAAGAGCAATTTATTGCATCTCTTGGTGGTTCTAGCATCCCTAGCGGTATTCTTATCTATCCAAATTCATTTAAGTCTAAAGATAAAGTTCTCGATTACTTAGACAAATACAATAAAGGTAAAGCTAAAAAAGATCAGGTTATCTACACTGATATGTCAGGTACTGTTACTAAGTTAACTGGTGGTCTGCTTGACGGAATTACTGACGTTTTAGTTGCTTTTGCTGCTATTTCTTTAGTTACTTCCATGATTATGATTGGTATTTTAACTTATACTTCTGTTTTAGAGCGTACAAAGGAAATTGGTGTGCTAAAGGCTTTAGGTGCTAGAAAACGGGATATTACCCGTGTCTTTGATGCTGAAACCTTTATTCTCGGCCTCTTTTCTGGTATTTTAGGTATCTTAATTGCTTACTTATGCACTTTCCCAATCAATGCAGTATTATACGCAATTACTAATATGAGTAACGTTGCGCAACTCGACCCTATGCAAGCCTTAATTTTAGCAATTATTAGTACTGTTTTAACAATGCTTGGTGGTCATATACCAGCTCGAATGGCTGCTAAAAAGGACGCCGCAATTGCTTTAAGAAGTGAATAAATCTATAAGGATTTCAACATTGAAATCCTTATTTTTTTGCTCTAAACTTACCTAAGAAAAAAGTTATGAACTTATTCTTATATTTTATTGAAAACGGCATCAATAAAGTATATACTTAAGGTAACAGATGTTATATATGTGGAAATAGAAATAGGTGAATGAAAATGTTATCGGGTGTAACAATGTTAGATCTTGCCCGCTTCCAATTCGCAATGACTACAGTCTTCCACTTCTTCTTTGTTCCCTTCTCCATTGGGATGGGATTCATTGTATCAATCATGGAAACACTCTACGTCGTTAAAAAGGACGAAGTATATAAAAAGATGGCTCAATTCTGGGGAAAAATTTATCTATTGAGCTTTGCTGTCGGGGTAGTTACAGGAATTATTCAGGAATTTCAATTCGGAATGAACTGGTCCGACTACTCTCGTTTTATGGGTGATATTTTTGGTGCTCCATTGGCCATTGAAGCTTTGTTAGCTTTCTTTATGGAATCTACCTTCATTGGTTTATGGATGTTTACATGGAACAAGTTTAAGCCAGCATTGCACTGTGCCTTAGTTTGGATTTCTTTTATCGGTTCAATGCTAAGTGCAATCTGGATTTTAACTGCTAATGCCTTTATGCAACATCCAGTTGGCTATGTCATTAAAAATGGTAAGGCACAAATGGCTAGTTTTTGGGCTTTAATTGCCAATGAACAGCTTTTGGCTAGTTTCCCACACGTAGTAATCGGTGCTATTGTTACAGCTTCATTTGTAGTAATTGGGATGGCTGCTTTTGGCTTACTTAGAAAACGGGACGTTAACTTCCACAAAAAGTCCATGCGTATTGCTCTTTGGGTTGCCTTATTTGCCTCAATTGCTGAAATTGGTGCTGGTGACTATCAAACTCAAGTTGAAATTCACGAACAACCAATGAAGTTTGCAGCAACTGAAGGTGTTTATGAAACAACAGGCGATCACGCTCCATGGGATATAGTTGCTAATTTAAATACTAAAGAACATAAAAATGAAGGTGCAATTTCTATTCCTGATGTTCTAACCATTCTTACTTATCACAGTACTAGTGGTTCCATTAAAGGAATGAATCAAATCAATAAAGAATTGCATGCAAAATATGATAAAAAGTTTGGCAAAGACATGAGCTATTATGTTCCGGTTAAGACCTTATTCTATAGCTTTAGAATCATGGCCGGTTTTGGTGCATTATTTGCCTTGCTTGCAATTTTAGGCTTAATTTGGACTCGTCCAAAGAAGAATACAATTGAAAACAAGCGCTGGTTCTTATGGATTTTAGGTATTTCAACCTTCCTTCCATTTATTGCTAATACTTGTGGTTGGTTCATTACAGAACTTGGTCGTTTTCCATGGACTGTCTATGGCCTATTTACAATTGCAGATTCAATTTCTGCAAGTACAACCACTGGTGAGCTCTGGTTCACAAATATTATGTACTTCCTAATCTTCTCAACTCTTGGCGGAGTAATGATCTATTACTGTAAACGTCAACTTGATATGGGTGTAGCTGGTGCACTTGAAAGGGGTGCATACTAATGATCGATGGAATTGATTTTTTACAGTTGCTTTGGTTCCTATTAATTGGCCTTCTGTTCATGATCTTCTACTTTACTGAAGGTTTTGACTATGGTGTAGGAATGGCAACACAATTTTTAGCAAAAAATGATCAAGAAAAACATGTAATGATGGAAACCATTGGACCACACTGGGATGGAAATGAAGTATGGCTTATCACAGCTGGCGGTGCCATGTTTGCGTCATTCTCTGATTGGTATGCAAGTCTATTTAGTGGATATTACATCTTACTATTCTTTACCTTATTTGCCCTAATTATCAGAGGAGTATCCTTTGAATTTTCTGCTCATGCCGAAACTGAACATGGATTTAGAATTTGGACTAGTGCCCTATTTTGGGGTAGTTTATTAGCTCCATTTTTCCTTACAATGATGTTCGGTAGCCTAATTCAAGGTGTTCCAATCGATGCTCAAGGAAATATGAGTTTAAGTTTTTGGAATATTGTTAACCCATTATCAGTAGTTGCAGGAGTAGCAGGAGTGCTCCTTTGCTTAATTCATGGAATTAACTTCTTAAGATTAAGAATTGATGATCCAGAATTAAGTAAGCGTGCTGCTAACTTAAACGAGAAGCTCTATCTTGTAGCTTATTTAGGAGAAATTGTCTTTGCTTTATTGATTTTCTTCCAAACTGATTTCTTTAAGTTAAGACCAATCTCTTCAACAATTATCACTTTACTTATTGTTGTTCTAACTGCTTGGTCAGATATTGCCTTAATTAAAAATAAGCAAGCAGCAGCCTTTGTAACGAGTGGATTAACTTTAGTAGCTGTTGTTGGGCTTTTATTCAATGGACTCTTCCCTCGCGTATTAATCGCTACTGATCCAGCACACTCACTTTTAATTAAAAATGCAGCCAACTCTAAACTAACACTTGAGGTAATGACAATTGTTGCTCTAATCCTTTTGCCAATCGCTTTAGCTTATATCATCTGGTCATATGTAGTCTTTAGACACCGGATTAAGGTAAATCAAAACGCCTAATCTAGAACAGGAATGAAAATGATTGATAAACGACTTTTTAAATTACCAAAAGCCAAAATCATGCTCGCAATGCTTGCAGGACTAATGTTCTTGCAAGCATTTGCTATTTTAGGACAAGGTATTTTCCTTGCTCGAGCAATTGTCGGCTCTTGGAAACGACAGTCTTTTGCTAATATTGCAGAAGACGTTTTAACTTTTTTGATCTTCTATTTATTAAGACAGGGAATTAACTGGTTTCAAAAATGGTATATGAACCGTTACGCAAATCAGACAACTGCTCTCTTACGCCAGCAATTACTTAATAAAACCTATGATGGTGGAATTGCATTAGTCTCCAGAATTGGAACAGGAAACTTAGTTTCTACTCTCTTAGATGGAATGGATGAGATTTCCAACTATCTGTCGCTAATTTTTCCAAAATTAATTGCCCTAGCAATTGTTCCATGGGTGATTTTAATTTATATCTTTACTCTAAATGCCCTCTCTGGATGGATTTTACTCTTAGTTTTTCCTTTACTGATCTTATTTATGATTATTTTAGGAACTGCTGCTCAAAGTAAAGCTAGTAAACAGTATGCTGGATATATTAAATTGCAAAACCACTTTGTTGATGCTTTACGTGGCTTAAGCACCTTAAAAGTTTTGGGTCTTGCTAAAAAATACGGAAATATTGTTTATAAAAATAGTGAAAACTACCGTAAAAAGACAATGGGTGTCTTAAGAGTAGCAATCCTATCCACTTTTACGCTAGACTTCTTTACCACATTATCCATTGCGATGATTGCCATGTTTCTTGGAATCGGATTAATTAACGGAAATCTTCTTCTTTATCCTTCATTAGTGATTTTAATTTTATCACCAGAATACTTTTTACCAATTCGTGATTTTGGTAATGATTTCCATGCAACTTTAAATGGTAAAAATGCCTTAGGCCAAATTTTTGATATTCTGGCTTTTCCAACTACTCCTCAAGAAAACCAATTATCTAGTTTCACGTGGAACAAAGATAGCACCTTTATAGCTAATAATGTTTCTTTCAACTATAGTCATATCGATCAAGATCATTTTAGTGTTAATAAAAATGCAAAAATGAGTGCCGTAGTAAAAAAAGAACAAGCAAGTACAGATAAGACTCATACAGCTGATGAGTTACGTAATGTTAATCTAAATCTTACCGGATTTCAAAAAGTTGGCATTATTGGCCCAACAGGTGCTGGGAAAACAACATTAATGAGAATTTTAGCTGGCTTTCTTACTCCCCACCTTAAAGAAGATAATTTTACAATTAATGGGCAAAATCTTGCCCAATTAAATCAAAAGAATTGGCAAAATCAAATTACATATATTCCACAAGATCCTTTCATGTTCGCAACTAGCATTAAAGAAAATCTAACTTTTTATAATCCAAATGCTAGTCAAAAAGAAATTGATACCGCATTAAAAGCAACTGATTTGAATAATTTTGTTGCTAGTTTAAAAGATGGTTTAAACACTAGAATCGGTGAAAATGGACGCGGCATTTCTGGCGGACAAAAACAACGCATTGCATTAGCCCGCGCTTTCTTAGCAAAAGATCGAAAGATATTATTTTTCGACGAACCAACTGCTCACCTAGATATTGAGACTGAGTATGAATTAAAGGAACCGATGAAGAAATTAATGGAAAATCATTTGGTCTTCTTTACGACACACCGCTTGCACTGGCTAAATGACATGGATTGGTGCCTAGTCATTGAAAATGGAGAAATTGTAGAACAAGGTACCCCTAGTGACTTAGCTAAAAACGGAACTTTATTCAAAAAACTTACTCAGCCATTGAAAGAAGACCTACTATGATGAATAAAAAATTTTCTTGGAAACATGAACATTGGGTTAAACCTTACCTCGCAAAATATAAATGGAATTTTCTCTTAGCGATTTTTCTTGGCATCACTATGTTCTTTTGTGGTGGTGCGCTTATGTTTTATGCAGGCTATACAATTGACAAAGCGGCGACACGTCCAGAAAACATCTTAATGATTTATGTTCCAATCGTCTTAATGCGTGCTGTCGGAATTGGACGACCATTATTTAGATATTTAGAGCGCTTAGTCTCTCATAATTGGATTTTACGTGTCACAAGTTCTCTAAGGAGAAGACTTTTTTATATTGCTGAAAAAAATACTTCGGCGGTCGGATCAGCCTTTCAAACAGGAAGTATTCTTTCTCTCCTAACTGATGATATTGGACACTTACAAAATCTTTATTTGAGAACCATCTTTCCAGCCATTCTAAGTTACCTAGTAGGATTTATTGTTATAATTTTGATTGGTTTATTCTCATGGCCCTTAGCTGGTATTATCGCAATTTTATTGATTATGGAACTTATTCTCGTTCCATTCTTCTCACTTTTAAAACAAGCTAGTGTACGCAGTAAGGAAAAAAAAGAGAAGGCACAGCTTTATACAGAATTTACTGATCAAGTTTTAGGTGCTGGCGACTGGAAAATTTCTGGTCGCAAGGATGCATTTTTCAATCAAACTAAAACCACTTTAAAGTCTTTAGAAAAGCATGAAAAAAAATCCGGCAAGTTTGATTGGGCACGTGATTTTGTCCTTGAGTTTATCTTCGGTTTAATGGCTGTTGCTATTCTTTATTTCACTAACAAGAACCTCACCTATAATCAAGAAGCAGCAAATTACGTTGGTGCTGTTGTTTTAGCCTTGTTCCCTCTATCTGATGCTTTCATTCCCGTTGGACAAGGTATTGAGGAATGGCACACCTATAGCGATTCCGTAAAACATTTAAATGAATTAACAGTACCTGAAAACCATTTACCCCATCAAGAATATCTTGACCCAGTTTTTGCAGGAACTTTAAAAGCTACTGATATTTCATTCACTTATCCTGGAGAAGATTATCCAATTATTCAAAATTTCTCTCTCACATTAAAAAGAGGTCAAAAAGCTGCTCTAATTGGACCATCTGGGGCTGGAAAAAGTACTATCCTACAATTAATTCTTGGAGATTTAAAGCCAAATACAGGCACTGTCACTTTGGATAAGATTAATGTTTTGTCCTTACAAAAAGAGCGTTCAAAATTATTCTCTGTGCTGAACCAGGAACCATTTTTATTCAACACTACTATCTATGAAAATCTTAAAATGGCTAATCCAGATGCCACTGCTGACCAAATGATGGAAATTTTAGAAAAAGTACAGCTAGCTGATTTCATTAATTCCCTCCCTAAAAAACTGAATACAGAAGTCGCAGAAGCTGGCGCACGTTTTTCTGGCGGTCAAAAGGAACGTTTAGCATTAGCACGTGTACTTTTACAAGATACCCCCATTGTCCTCTTAGATGAACCAACAGTGGGTCTAGATCCGCTCACAGAACAAAAATTATTAAATTTAGTATTTGATGTTTTAAAGAAAAAGACAGTAGTTTGGGTAACTCACCACTTACAAGGTGTAAAATATATGAACGAAGTTCTCTTCTTTAAAGATGGAAAAGTGACCATGCAGGGCAATCCTTACGAACTATTTGAACACAATGAGCATTTTCATCAACTTTATTTAATGGATCAAGGACTAATTTAAAAATAGAAAGAAGTTTATTATGTCTGCTGAAGCAAAGCAAGGCTACTATGAATTAGTTGAACCACGTACCCTATTTAACTCCATAATTCCTGTCCTATTAGGAATCATGTACACAGAATATAATTTTCAGTTGTTTAGAATTTTTCCAACAATTGAAATGTGTATTGCCACAATTGTTCTACAAATTTTCATGAATGTGAATGATGGTTATTGGGATTATAAACGTGAAAAAGCTGCTAAAACTGGCGATCATAAAAAGAATCCGATTGGGAAGTACCATCTTAACCCCAAACATGTTTTAGTTCTTATTTGGATCCTATTTATCATTTCAGCTACGTGTGCTTTTATGATTGGTTTTCAAACTAATTTATATATTTGGATTCTAGGAATTATTTGTTACGCAATCGCTATTTCCTATTCAACAGGATCTCATACAATTTCTGCCGGACCTTTTGGAGAAATAGCTGCTTGTTTTGCAATGGGATTTGGAATTTTTCTAATTATGGTCTACATTAATGTGTATCCCCATGTACCATTTAACTGGAATTTTGTTTGGCCAATTATCCTTGCTGCCGGCATTCCTGAAATTTGTAACTTCACTTTAATGCTTGGAAATAATCTGTGTGATCATGATGCAGATATCGCAAATGGAAGACATACTTTAGTTTCTTATATTGGAATTAAGGGTGGACTTTACTTATTCGTATTTAACTACTTACTTGGATTCTTTTTAACAGGTTGGGCAATTTGGGTTGGAGTCCTTCCTTGGAGCGTCGCTTTAATTTTGATTTGTATTCCAACAATCTACAAAAACATGCGCTTTCTTTGGAAAATACAAACTAAGCCAAAATCTTTCCCTAAAGTAGTTCAAAATACCCAAGTTTTATTTGTGACCGAAGCCGTAGGTTTCTTTATCGGTTTGATGTTAAATCTTAGAATTAAATAACCTTTTGATCCAGATGTTAATCATCTGTATTTTTTATTGTTTTTAAATTCGTACTTTCGGTATGCAAAATTATTGATTTTACTAGTTTTATTTAATAAAACACGAACAATATTTTTGATATATTACAAAAATATACATGTTTTCTATTGAATTCACGCTCATAGTTTGCTATCTTTATATCGTCAACTTCATTAAATAGTTTCTGGAGGAAAAAATGAAGATAAAGAAATTTTTAATCGGCGCTGCTATGGTTTTACTTGCTGCATCAACTGCTGCATGTTCCAACAATAAGTCTGCTTCTAAAACAAGTGATGGCTATACTCCTAAAGAATTAAACGTTCAGTTTGTTCCTAGTGTCCAAGCTTCTAAACTTGAAGCTAAAGCTAAGCCATTACAAGGCTTGCTTGAAAAGCAATTGCATATGCCTGTTCATGTAACTGTTTCAACTGATAACTCAGCTTTAGTTGAAGCAATGGCATCAAAGAAAGTTGATGTCGGTTTCTTACCACCTGATGCTTATGTCTTAGCCCACAAACGTGGTGTTGCTGACGTTTTGCTCCAAGCACAACGCTATGGCTATGACGAAGCAAGCGGTAAGCAAAATCACAAATTAATGGATAGCTACCGTTCAATGATCGTAGTTAAAAAGGGCTCTAAGATCAAATCTTGGAAAGATCTAAAAGGTAAGACAATTGCCGTTCAAGATCCAACCTCTACTTCTGGTTACGTTCTTCCAATTGCGGAACTTCACAAGAAAGGTTTAAATGTACCAAAAGATTGTAAATTAGTTCAAGTTAAGGGCCACGATCAAGCTGTTTTATCAGTTTATAACGGTGATGCCGATGCTGCCTTTGTCTTCTCTGACGCTCGTCCTCTTGCTGCTAAAGATGCACCTGCTGTAATGAAGGATGTTGTTCCAATTTACTTTACTAAATACATTCCAAACGATACTGTTGCTGTTAGAAGCGGCATGTCTAAGTCATTTAGAAAGAAACTTGCTACTGCCTTTAAGGATATTGCTAAGACCAAGAAGGGTAAGAAGATCCTTGAAAATATTTACCAACACTATGGTTATGTAGATTCTAAAGATTCTAACTTCAATATTGTTCGTGAATACGAAGCTGAAGCTAAAAAGGCTGAAAAATAAATTTAATATTTTTAAAAGACCACCCTACTTTGACTTGTAGGATGGTCTTTTTCTCGTTTAAAATTAGAATAGATTTTTAATCGAGGTTTTCAAATGAAACTAAATAAAAAATTTAATCTATTATTGATCACAAGTGCTATCTTTTTAATAGCAAGTGCTTGTAGCAAGCCTAATCATGAGGAAACAATAAATAAAAAGACAGACAATCATATCGCTCTGATATCTGACATTAACGGCATTAAAGATAATTCTTTAAATCAATCTGTCTGGAATGGTTTAAAAGATTATGGTACTAAAAATGATCTTCCAGAAGGAAACAAAGGCTATAACTATTTTGTACCTAAAGATCCGAAAAACTATCAAACCACTATCAATGAAGCGTTAGATAAAAATTTCTCAACTATTATTGGTGTTGGCTATACTCTTAAGCCAAATATTATTAAAGCAGCTAAAAATAATCCGAAAAAAAATTTTGTTGTTATTGATGCCCATACTCCAAAACTAAAAAATTTAACCGGTATCTCCTTTAAGAATCAAGAAGGAGCATATTTAGCTGGTGTAGCAGCTGCTTACACGACTAAAAGTCAAATAGTTGGTTTAGTCTTAGGTCAAAATAGTAAAGAAATGGCCTCATTCAAAGCAGGTTTTATTCAAGGCGTAAGAACAACAAATCGTAAACTTCATAAACATATTAAAGTAGTAAGCCAGACAGTTGGAAACTTTTCGGATGCTAATAAAGCACACGATATTGCCCAGGAAATGTACAATAAAAAAGCTGACATCATTTTTCAAGCAGCAGGTAAAAGTGGACAAGGTGTATTCAAAGCAGCTCAGGAAATCAATCAAGCTCGACCTGTAGGGCAAAAAGTATGGGTTATAGGATCTGATGAAGATCAATCAAAATTGGGCGACTACCTTGCAAAAGGCGGACAACCATCTAATTTCACTCTTACTTCAGTTATCAAAAGTGCCGATCTTGCTGTTGAAGATATTGCTACCCAAACTGCTAGTGGGAAATTCCCAGGTGGTAAAACTCTGAAGTATGGTCTTAAAAACAAAGGTATTTCTTTAGTTCAAGGGAATTTATCCTATCATACCTGGATTAAAGTTCAAAAAGCTAAGCAAAAAATCATTGACGGGAAGATTAAGGTTGATACAGATTAATAGATTGAAAAAAGAGAGGTAGTTATTTACCTCTCTTTTTATTTTTATGAATTAAAGTCGTCTTATTAGAGCGTTTTAAGTTTTCAAACACCTTATCTGAACACCGTGAAATATAGGCAAATACTAAAACATCTACTACAAAGAGTTGACTTATCATCGATGTAGTAGCACCAGACCTAATTTTGGGCTCCCCAATATCTTGGGTAAGTAATACAAGATCAGCTTTTTTAGCTATTGCAGTTCTAGGCTGTGCTGTTAGTAACACAGTTTTTATACCAACTGATTTCCCCACTTCTAAAAGATCACTAATTTCAGTCGTCATTCCCTGATTACTGATTAAGATTAAAATATCATTAGGGGTAAAGTTTCCAATTTCTGTAGCTGCAATATGAAAATCAGTAGTATAGGTGATAGCTTTTCCTAAACGAAGAAATTTCTGGTATAGGTCATTAGCTACTAGACCGGATGCTCCAACACCATATGCTAAAATCCGTGAAGCCTGATTAATTTCTTTTACTAGTTTAGAAATTGTTTTTTCATCGATTCCACTTTTAGTTATGTCTATCACTGACTTAAACCTTGTGGCCATTTTATCCTTTATTGATGAAACATCTTCTCCAATATCTATTTCATCATATTCAGCAGGTTCTTTGGGTAACTGTAGTGCAGCTAGTTCTAATTTTAATTCACTAAATCCATCAACCCCAATTTCTTGGCAGAATCGAACAATCGTTGCTGTACTAATACCAGTATCTTTAGATAATTTTTGAATAGAAGACTTTATAACTGTTTTAATGTTATTACTTATGTACTCTGCTAAAAATTGTTCTTTTTTTGGCATCTGAGCCTTCTTAGAATGAATGATATTTAAAATATCTGCCATTTTTACTCCTTCATGGTACGAAGTAAGATAAATTCCTGGCTAGGCTTTATCAAATTAATCAAAGGTATATCTTTTTCTATAATTTTTCCTACTATATTTACTTTTTCACTAGCTGGTAAATTTACCTTAAGTATTTGAATTTCTCCCATATACCGTTGGTACTTATCATTATTGATTGTAATATCTCCAATATATCTTTTGCCAGTATTATTTTTCTTAATTACCGGTACCGGATGTAATCTCGAATCTTCACATCTCACTACATATTCAGCTGGATCAGGCCGCTGATTATGTTTTCCTAATACATAATCATATAAATCTTTATCTCCATTTTCGCATTTTTTTGTATGAAGTAATATTTGTTTTTTATTTTTATAAGTATCTATTTGCTTTAACGAATCTTCACTAATTCCCCCATCCCCGACATAAACTAAATCTACTCCCATATTTTGTAATTCTAAAATACTAGCTAACGGACTATAATACCGCTGCTTTTCAAGAGTTGGCAGTCCCTCGTATAAAGGACCTCTTAAATTTTCATCCCCAGCAAAAAATGCCTGAGTAGTAAAGCCATATTTTTTAAACATACGAACTTGCTGCTCTAAAAACTGCTGACTAATTCCTGTATCAGGAGAAGGGTAAAAATTGAACCATGCTTGCACGTTTTCTCTTTTTACATTTAACAAAAGCAATTCTTTTAACTCTTCTTCACTAAAAGTACTAGCATTTATCCCAATTTCTATTAAGTTAGACAACTCAGCAATTTTTTTAATTGGCAATTTATCATCTATTCGCAAACCAGTTATACCGGCTTTCTTCAAGTTAGGGATTGTATCCATTGATATTTTTAATTTTTTCAAACTACTTTGATCAATATCAACCATTACACTAAGATTCTGTTCTTTTGCTATTTTTCCTAATTCTTGTAGATTTTGTTTATAGCTAGTTATATCTTCTTCGGGAATATGAATCGACGTAAAGATTCCTTCAAAGCCATTATCCTTCATTTTCCTAATATATTCTCGAGTCTCAGCATCAATTTTTTTATTTAAATATACAGAAAAGCCTAACATTTATTCACTCTTTCCAAAAGAAGGCCAAAAAGCATATTACTTTTTGACCTCCTTCTTTAATAATTATTAACTACCGAACTAATATTACCGTTACATTCTTTCAAAATATCCATTGCTTTTTCTTTATCAACACCTGTTTTCAACATAGTAATAGCAACTGCAACGTTCATATCTGCTTTTTCTAATGTATCGCTTGCTACTGACTCTGAAACACCTGTCGCAACTTCTATAATTCTACATGCTCGATCTACTAGCTTAGAATTTGTTGGCATAACATCTACCATTACGTTTTCATAAACCTTACCTTGTTTGATCATAACGCCTGTTGATATCATATTCAGAATCATTTTTTGAGCTGTACCAGCCTTCATTCTTGTTGACCCAGTTATTACTTCCGGACCTACTACAGCTTCAATTGCTATATCAGCATATTTTCCAATTTCTGATTTTTTTACACATGCTATTGAAATAGTAAGAGCTTTTACCTGATTTGCATATTTCAAACATCCTATTACATAAGGTGTACGTCCACTAGCTGCAAGCCCAATTACAATATCTTTCTCATTTAATTTAAGGTCCTTTAAATCTTTCTCTCCTAGTTGTGGATCGTCCTCGGCACCTTCTACAGCGCGGAACATAGCACTTTGGCCACCGGCAATTAATCCAATCGCTCTTTCAGGATTGATTCTATAAGTGGGAACTAATTCAACTGCATCTAATATTCCTAATCTTCCGCTAGTTCCTGCTCCAACATAAATTAATCTCCCACCCTCTCTATATCTTTTTGATGCATATTCAATGGCTTTGGCAATTTCTTTATCTTGAGTACCAACTGCATCTGCGATTTTTTTATCTTCTTGGTTTATTATTT
Source organism: Lactobacillus johnsonii (assembly GCF_014058685.1). Taxonomy (NCBI): domain Bacteria; kingdom Bacillati; phylum Bacillota; class Bacilli; order Lactobacillales; family Lactobacillaceae; genus Lactobacillus; species Lactobacillus johnsonii. Next base: position 1,890,878 of record NZ_CP059055.1, read on the forward strand.
TAACTATTTCAAGAGGAGTGGCGCTATCAATGTGTAGAGACTTTGGATTTCGTTGTTCCGTTGTTAAATCTTTAATATTCATTTTTATCCTCACTTACTAGTTATCTTTAATACGGGCATATCGGCCTTAACGGTACCTGTAGCAATTAGCTTAAAATTAGAAACATCATCCATGTTAGTAATAGTCATAATTACGATTGGATCCTTTCCAGCTTCTTTTATTTTTCCAATATCCATTTGTGCAACAGGTTGTCCGGCTTTTACTATGTCATTTTCTTTTACTTTGATATCAAAAGGACGGCCCTTTAGTTCTACAGTATCCAAACCCATATGCAATAAGATCTCCAAATTTCCTTTAGTTGATTTTAAAGTTAAGGCATGTTTTGTAGACATTACACTAACTACTTTTCCATCAACAGGAGCAACAATTTTCCCATCTTTTGGAATAATAGCAAATCCTTCTCCAAGCATTTTTTGTGAAAATACTTGGTCTTCAACTTCATCTAACTCTTCAATTTGTCCATCTACTGGAGCAACAATTTCTTGTGTTGTTAATTTAGCGTTATCTTTTACCTCATTTTCACCTGAAGTAGACATATTCAAATTATATGCTTGCTCCTCAGCTTCTCTTCGTTCTTTAACTTCAGCATCAGCCTCATCTGCAGGAAGCATAGCCTCTTTCGGAACACCCCAGAAGTAAGTAGCAATAAAACCACCAACATAAGAAGCTAACAAACCTAATATATAAGCCCACCACATGTTATGAGCAATTAATGGAATCAAGGCTACACCTGAAGGCCCGATAGCTATTGAGCCAACTTGACCAAAAGCAGCAACTACAGCACCACCAATACCACCACCAACACAAGCAGTAATAAATGGACGTCCTAATGGTAATGTAACACCATAGATTAATGGCTCTCCGACGCCTAAGATACCAACTGGTAAGGCACCTTTAATCATATTTACTAATTGTTTATTTTTACGACACTTTACCCATAAAGCAATTGCAGCTCCTACTTGACCACCTCCGGCCATAGCTAAGATAGGGAGAAGAGGAGTAAATCCAAGTTTTTGAATCATTTCTAGATGGATAGGGGTTAAAATTTGATGTAAACCTAGCATTACCATAGGAAGGAAGAATAATCCTAAAATAAATCCTGAGATTGGTCCACCAACTTTTAACACCCAATTAATTCCACCTACAAGAGAATTAGAAAACCATCCTGCCAAGGGCATAATTACAAAAATTGTAAATAATCCCATTATTAGTATTGTTAAAAATGGTGTAAAAATAATATCTACAGAGTCAGCAATATGCTTATGGAAAAATTTTTCAACATAAGATAATAGCCAAACGCCTAATAGGACACCGATAATACCACCCTGACCAGCAGCTAGAGGTTTTCCATCAAAAATATTAGGAATGCTTACTGGAGCAACAATCCCAGGTAAGTAAACAATACCACCAATGATACCACCCAAGCCTGGAGTAGCCCCAAATTCTTTTGCTGTATTAATACCTACATAAATATTCAAATATGCAAATAAAGCACTAGAAATCATTGCTAATACTGTTACGCCAAGATTCCAGGACATCGGCAATACTTTAGCAGTTAACAAGTTTCTCAGAATTCCCGCAACACCGGAAATTAGTCCGGCACCTACAAATGCAGGTATTAATGGTACAAAAATTGCCGAAATATGTTGAAGAGCTGACCGCCACCAGGTCTTTTTTAAAGAAGCTTTGTGAGCTGCATGCACTTCAGCTGCTTTCTTTTCAACTTCACTTTTATTAGATTGATATGAATTTGTTTCAGGAAAAGTTTCTCCTTCCTTTACGCCAGCCTCATTATTCATTATCGTGGCAACCTTAGTATTAACGCCTGGTCCTAAAACAATTTCCAGTGTATCAGCTTCAACTACTCCTAATACACCATTTATCTTTTTCAATTTTTCCATATTTACTTTAGACATATCTCTGATTTTAATTCTGAGTCTTGTCATACAATGGATCAATGATTCAACATTATTTATACCACCAATTTCTTGGTAGATTTCATCGCTTAGAATTTGATACTTATCCTTTGACATGATGAATCTCCTTATATAAATGTAAAAATGTTTCATTTAAATATGTAAAAATTTATCACAGTAATTAATGTAATCGCTTTCTACATCTAAAATATTAGATCCTATTAGTATTTATGTCAATAATTTATCCTTAATAAACCAAATATATTTAATCTATAGTTTTATGTAAAAATAAAATATTGTTACATTTATTAAAAATGCTTATTTACTAATCTTAAAGATATTACCCTTCAAGATTACTCCTACTTGCTAACTAAACGTAAGGGGCTTATAATACCTACCATTGTAATGTTTAAATCTACAAGGAGAGGTGAATTCATGGGTCCTTTTTTCTTATTCGTTTATTTAATTTTGGGTGGGATCTTAGGAGGTTTGCTATCAACCATTGCTAGCATGGCTTCGCTAGCAACTTACCCAATACTTTTATCAGTTGGAATTCCGCCCGTATATGCCAATACAACCAATGATGCTGCTTTAATTTGGACTGGAGTTGGTTCAACTGCATCATCCCTGAAAGAATTAAAAGGACATTGGAAAGAAGTAATTTTCTATTCAATCTTTACAATTGTTGGATCAGCTTTAGGATGTATGCTTTTAATACAATTTCCCGGGAAAATATTCGAAAAAATTGTTCCGTTTTGTATCGCTTTTTCTGGTCTAATGATTTTATTCAGTGGTGAAATTCATCTGGAAAAAGATGGTAATAACCGCCTTCTTCAGATTATATCTTTACTTTGCTTAGTGATTACTGGTATCTATGCAGGATATTTCGGAGCAGCAAGTGGCGTTTTAATGCTCGTTATCTTGAACGCCATTAGTGATGATGATTTTTTGACAGTTAATGCTATGAAAAATATAATTGGGGCTCTTTCAAACTTAGTTGCCCTAATCATCTATATGTTTACTGCAAAAATTTATTGGGATTCCGCCATTCCATTGGCTATTGGTGCCTTAATTGGGAGTTATTTCGGTCCTCGAATCATGCTGCACATTTCCGTTAAAGTTATTCGCTTAGGAATTGCCGTTTTAGCTCTTATTCAAGCAGCTTACTTTGCTTATACTGCATATAGGTAAAACATTTGTAATACGTAAAAAGCTCTACCTGCGTAAAGGTAGAGCTTTTTCAGTTACTTTTAAATAATTTTCTTTCATTTCAGTTTATATCATCGCAAGCGGCATTTTTTCAGTCGGCTGCGGAAAGTCATTATCAATTAATTTTATTTCATCGGGAGTCAATTTAATATCCTTAGCAGCAATATTTTCTTTCATGTGTTTAACATTGCCTGCTTTTGGAATAGATAAAATATTACCCTTTCTCAAAGTCCAAGCAAGCATCACTTGATGCGGCGTTACATGGTGAGCGCGAGCAACAATCTTAAGATTATTAGTAATTCTGATTGAATCACCCTTACCTGAATTAAATGGAGAATATCCAATAAAGCCAACGCCGTGCTTTTCTTGCCAAGGTAAGACGGCGTACTCTACCCCTCGCTCAGAGAGATTATATAGATCTTCATTAGCAAAGCAGTCTTTTCCGCCAGGAACGCTAAATAATTCTTCTAAATCAGCCACATCAAAATTTGACACACCCCAATGACGAATTAGTCCTTCTTTTTGTAATTCTTTAAGTCCACGAACCGTTTCAGATAAACGCTTGTCTCCGCGCCAGTGGAGTAAATATAAATCTAAATAATCAGTTCCTAGTCTTTTTAAACTTTTTTCTAAGCTTTGCCGCTCTAATTCTGGAGAAGCATGATATGGATAAAATTTCGAAATTAAAAAGATTTTACTCCGGTCATATCCTCTAATTGCCTCGCCAATTAGCTTTTCACTTTTTCCTTCACCATACATTTCCGCAGTATCGATTACTTTAATTCCATGATCCAAACCATAGCGAAGGGCAGCAAGTTCATCTTTTTTTTTTGAAGCGTCTTCGCCGATTCCCCAAGTTCCCATACCTAAACCTGATAGATTACTTTCCTGAAAACTCTTCTCCATCTCTTCTCACCTCACCTAAATTTTACCGCAGAAAAAAATAAAATTAAAAATGTTAGCGGTTTAATTTGACTAGACCGATTTTATATTTTATAATGGACTAGACCAATGAATGAGGAGGTATATATTATGAAAATCATCGTAACTAAAGATAATATTGAAGGCGGCACTAAGGCATTTGAAATTATTAAAAAGGGAATGGAAGATGGCGATAAAGTTTTAGGTTTAGCTACTGGCTCTTCTCCAATTCCACTATATGACGATATGTGCGACAGCGACTTAAACTTCTCTGATATGACTAGTATTAACTTAGATGAATACTATGGCTTAAATCCAGATAATGATCAAAGTTATCATTACTTCATGCAAAAGCACTTATTTGATAAGAAGCCATTTAAGCATTCTTATATTCCAAACGGAATGGCAAAGGATATTGATGAAGAAGTTGATCGTTATAACGACATTATTGCTGCTAATCCTATTGATATCCAAATCCTAGGTATCGGTAGAAACGGCCATATCGCTTTTAACGAACCAGGTACTCCATTTGGCAGTTTAACTCATAAAGTTCAATTAACTGAGAGCACCATTAAGGCCAATTCACGTTTCTTTGATAACGAAGATGAAGTTCCTCGTCAAGCCATTTGTATGGGAATTAAATCCATTATGCAAAGTAAAAAGATTGTTTTACTTGCATTTGGCGAATCAAAACAAGATGCAGTTAAAGCCTTAGTTGAAGGCCCTGTTACTGAAGAGGTACCAGCATCTATCTTACAAGATCACCCAGATGTAACAGTTATTTGTGATGAAGTTGCTGCCGCAAAACTTGATCCAAAATATAGAAATTAATCCTCATTAATCAGACCGTTTACTTGAACGAATTAATCTTTTTAGATTAGTTCGTTTTTTATTTGGTAGAATTCTTTTACCTTTAATCTACATTTTTTCAGATCTACTCTTGACTTTTTCACTTAACTCTTTTTTCAAAAATAGCTTGCCTACCTACCAGATATTGAATTACACTATTAAAGCAAACTATATATTGTAGAAAGAACGTGATGACAGTTATTGTATTGAGCGGGCCCATTGGAGCCGGAAAATCCAGTTTAACCAGTCTTCTTGCCGAACATTTAGGCACTCAAGCCTTTTATGAGGGTGTAGATAACAATCCAATTTTGCCACTTTATTATAAAGATATGGCTCACTATACTTTTCTTTTAAACACTTATCTTTTAAACCATCGTTTGGCTCAAATTAACCAAGCTATTCGCGATCATAACAGCGTGTCTGATCGTTCCATTTATGAAGATGCCCTATTTTTCAAAATGAATGTTGATAGTGGTATTGCTGATCCTACAGAATTCAAGATTTATGATAGTTTACTTGAGAATATGATGGAGCAAGCACCTGGTAATCCAAGTAAGAAACCAGATCTTTTAATTTACATTCATGTTTCTCTTGATACTATGCTTCACCGAATTCAAAAACGTGGTCGTAAGTTTGAACAATTATCAACCGATCCAAGTTTAAAAGATTACTATGCTCGCCTTTTATCATATTACGAGCCTTGGTATGAAAAGTATAATGCATCCCCTAAGATGATGATTGATGGTGATAAATACGACTTTGTTGCCAATGAAGACGCAAGAAGGAAAGTTATTAACGCAATTGATCAAAAACTTATTGATATAGGGAATTTAAACTAGTTAACGAATAGAAGGAACGTGATGACAGTTATTGTATTAAGCGGGCCCATTGGAGCCGGAAAATCCAGTCTAACAGGTATCTTATCTAAATATTTGGGTACTAATCCCTTTTATGAAAGTGTAGATGACAATCCTGTTTTGCCATTATTCTATGAAAACCCTAAAAAGTATGCCTTTTTACTGCAAGTTTATTTCTTAAATACTCGTTTTCGGAGTATTAAGTCAGCCTTAACTGATGATAATAATGTACTTGACCGTTCTATCTACGAAGATGCTCTTTTCTTCCAAATGAATGCAGATATTGGGCGTGCTACTCCAGAAGAAGTCGATACTTACTATGAGCTCTTGCACAATATGATGAGTGAACTAGATCGGATGCCTAAGAAGAATCCTGATCTCCTGGTTCATATCGATGTCTCATATGATACAATGCTCAAGAGAATTCAAAAACGTGGTCGTAACTATGAACAATTGAGTTATGATCCGACTCTAGAAGATTACTACAAGCGTCTACTTCGTTATTACAAACCTTGGTATGAGAAGTATGACTATTCACCAAAAATGACTATTGATGGTGATAAACTTGATTTCATGGCAAGTGAAGAAGATCGTCAAGAAGTCCTAAATCAAATTGTGGCTAAGCTCAAAGAAATGGGTAAACTTGAAGACGACTGGAAACCTAATTTAGTTAAATAAAGCAAAACTGCGGTCCAATATGGATCGCAGTTTTTATTTTTTAATCCTAACAATCAATGTCTTGATGCACCACTTACAGCATCAGCTGCTTCACCTGTTAACTGATTTTCCTTAGTAACAGGATATGGTTTCATCACACTTCTGCTCGTTGAAGAAATGCCCCAGTCAGCACTGTAATTAATATGATCAATCTTAGCATGTTTAATATCTTCAATTGTCTTACAGCCGGTTAATTGCATATCAATCAATAATTCCTTATTTAATTGCTCAATAACTGATTGAACACCTTGTGCACCACCAAGTGCTAAGCCATATAAGAATGGGCGGCCAATACCGACTAAGTCTGCACCTAATGCTAATGCTTTAAAGACATGAGAGCCGCGACGAACGCCGCCATCAAGAATAATTGGAACACGATGATTTGAGCTTCTTACTGCCTTAGCAATTTCAGGTAAAACATCAATCGTCGCAGGAGCGCCATCTACTTCACGTCCGCCATGATTAGAAACTACGATCCCATCTGCTCCAGCCCCAATAGCAAGCATAGCATCTTCAGCACATTCAACTCCTTTAACAATTACAGGAACATCAGCAATTTCCTTTATTTTACGAATATCATCTGGTCCAATATTTTGAGCCGATGAAGCATACATTTGTGCAACGCTTTGTCCTTCACCCTTTCCACCGTTCCATTCATTAAAGAAAGCCAACGGTACCGGATAAGTAAAGTTAGTTCGTAAGTTAGCTTCACGATAGCCACTAACTAAAGCATCTACTGTTAGGAAAAATCCCGTAAAACCTGCTTTAACTGATTCTTCAATTACCATCTTATTAAAGTCCCAGTTTTTGCTTAAATATAGTTGCATAAATCTAGGAGAATCCCCTACTGCACTTTGTACTTCTTGTACACTCTTATTTGCATAGGTACTCATCGCAAATAAGGCCCCAGCAGCTTTTGCACCTTTTGCAGTATCAATTTCTGCTTCAGCGTTTGCAATACCGTGGCATGCAATTGGACAAATCATAACCGGGGTCTTTAACTTCATCCCTAAAAACTCAGTATTAAGTTCAGGGTTTTGCATTCCAGTCAAAGCTCGAGGAACTATTTGAAAATGATTAAATGCTTGAGTGTTATTTCGCCAAGTCCATTCATTTTCAGCACCACTAGCTACATAGTAATAAGCAGCTTCTGGCATCACATATTTTGCCTCATTTTCCAGTTCATCTAAGTTAACCATATGTAACTTTTCTTCTCTTGTACTTTGTGGAAAGCCCTTATAGTAAGTTGTCATCGTACATTCCTCCAAATTTTATAACGCATGTTTCTTTACACTTTAATTTTAAGACTATTTTTTTAAATGAGTAACTAATAGCCCTTACGAAATAATTCACTATCTCTTATAAGATTTACTTTCAGAAAGTTTTTACAACCTTTCATCGCTAAAATTCGCGTTTACATTTATTTATGGGAATGCTACACTATAAAAGTTGCTTATTTAAAGCTTAAAAACGAACATTATGTCTGGAGGACAAAATGAATTTTATAAAAAACTACTTTCATTTAGAAAAGTTAGGAACTAATGTTAGAACTGAATTTATTGCTGGGTTAACTACTTTTATTAGTATGTCATATATTCTTTTCGTTAACCCTAGCGTTCTTGGTGCTAGTGGAATGAATACCGGCGCTGTCTTTACCGCTACTGCTTTAGCAGCTGCTCTTGGTACAGCAATCATGGGAATTGTTGCCAACTACCCGATCGGTGAAGCACCTGCCTTAGGTATTAACGCGTTCTTTGCTTACACAGTATGTATTGGCATGAAAGTATCCTGGGAAACTGCTTTGGCCAGTGTTTTTGTTGCATCAATTATCTTTATTTTAATTACCTTATTTAAGCTAAGAGAAAAGATTATTGATTCAATTCCTTCAGACTTAAAATTTGCCATTTCTTCTGGTATTGGTTTATTTATCGCCTTTCTTGGATTACAAAACGGTGGCTTAATCGTTGCTAATAAATCAACTTTAGTTGGTTTAGGATCACTTCATAATCCACTCGTTTGGATTACTATTTTTGGTTTAATTGTTACGGTAATCTTGATGATCTTAGGCGTTCCAGGTGCTATTTTTATTGGAATGATTGCCGCATCAATCTTTGGAATTTGTACCGGTCAAATTGCCGTTCCTCATAAGTTTATCTCTTTAGCACCAAGCTTAGCTCCAACTTTTGGTCAAGCAATCTTCCACGTTAAAGATATTAACTCTTTGCAGATGTGGGTTGTTGTTTTAACTTTCTTACTTGTTACATTCTTTGATACTGCCGGTACTTTAATCGGTCTTGCTCAACAAGCTGGCTTTATGAAAAATAATAAAATGCCACGTGTCGGTAAAGCATTAGCTGCTGACTCAACTGCTATGATGTTTGGTTCAATCTTCGGTACTTCACCAGTTGGTGCCTTTGTTGAATCAAGTGCTGGTATTGCTGTTGGTGGTCGTTCTGGTTTAACTGCTGTCTTTGTAGCCATTTTCTTCTTGATCTCAATGATTTTTAGTCCACTACTTGGTGTCTTTACTACACAAGTAACTGCTCCTGCGTTAATTATCGTCGGAGTTTTAATGGCACAAAATACCGCACATATTCACTGGAACAAGTTAGAAATTGCCGTACCTGCATTTTTAATCTTACTTGGTATGCCTCTTACTTACTCAATTTCCGACGGTTTGGCATTAGGAATGATTACTTACCCAATTTGTATGGTTTCTGCAAAGCGTGGTAAAGAAGTTAGCCCAATGATGTGGGTACTGTTTGTAGTATTTATCATCTTCTTATGGGTATTGAATTTTAAATAGATTGAAACTCAAGAGAAAAGCTCGTGCTGATGCACGGGCTTTTTTGGTTAATCAAAAAATTTTCTGTCAATTTTAAATATTGTTTTTACTCTCTACTAATTTCCAAACAATAAGATCTTTTACCGCATTTTGGACAAGTCAATTTTCTAAACTTAGGCGTATGCGGGGCTAAATTAAATGCCAGGAACGATGGAATAAATACATCTCCGCAATTAGGACAAACATATTCAACATGGTCATAGTAATATCGCGACAATCCCAATGCCATCATAAAAATAATAACTACTAGTGCAAGAACTTCAATTACAAAGCTAGTTATCTGGTTTAGATGATATAAATAAAATGCTATGCCGATCCCTAATATTTCAATTATTGACAAAAGCCCTCCAAAAACTAACATCTTATCTCTTAAAGCTGAAAGTCTATTTTCTTTTCTCGTAATATCTGTAATGCCAGAGTGATTGGTTAATACAGCACGCGACAACTTTATTTTTTGCAAATGTTTTATTTGTGCTTGTTTCTTACTTATCTCCTCAATTTTCCGCTGATTCTCCTGGTATTGTTCTTTAAGCAATAACTCCACTGACTGATTCCCATGCTCATCTTGAATGAGCATTTTTATCTGCTTCAATGAAAATCCCAATTCTTTTAGAAAAAGAATTAATTCAAGTTGTCTTATCTGATCTTTTTCATAAAAACGATAGCCATTTTCTTCAGTATAAGCTGGCCTCACTAGATCTTTTTCCTCATAAAACCTTAAAGTCCGTGTACTCACTTGTAATTTCTTTGCTGCTTCTCCGATGGTATATCTCTCTGACATTACTTTCACCTCCCAGCTTTAAGATATCAATTGACGTAAGGTTAAAGTCAACTTCTAAATTATAAAATATTCTATTTCCTTGGAAATATTGTTCGGCTTTTAAACCAATTTTCTTATTTTTGTACCTATTATTTTATATTTTTTTGATTTAATCGAATAATTATAGTTTTTATTCTTGAAATAGTTAATAATTTAGATATAATTTTAGTTGAAGATTCGCTTTTAAATGATTAAACACATAAATTAATCATTTAAAATTATATTTTCCCTTAAAATCCGAACATTACCATTCTTGGAGGGCTACATGAATTCAATTGGTAAATTTTTCCATTTAAATGAAAACCATACTTCATTTAAAACTGAGTTTTTAGCTGGATTAACTACTTTTGTAAGTATGTCTTATATTCTTTTTGTTAACCCAGCTGTTTTAGGAGCAAGTGGCATGAACAAGGGAGCGCTATTTACCGCTACTGCCTTATCTGCTGCTTTCACTTGTATTGTAATGGGAGTAATTGCCAATTATCCTATTGCCTCTGCACCAACTTTAGGACTGAATGCATTCTTTACTTATACGGTCTGCTTAGGGATGCATGTAAAATGGCAGACTGCTTTAGCTGCCGTTTTCGTTGCTTCAATTCTTTTCATCTTACTGACCGTATTTAAAGTACGTGAGATGATTATTGATGCTATTCCTAGTGATATCAAATATGCTATTTCTGCTGGTATTGGTTTATTTATTGCCTTCATTGGTCTTCAAGGTGGTAATTTAATTAGTAAAAGTGATTCAACTTTAGTTACTGTTGGTTCCTTAAATAATCCACTTGTTTGGATTACAATCTTTGGTTTAGTAGTAACGATTTTCTTAATGATTGCCAAGGTTCCTGGTGCAATCTTTATCGGAATGATTGTTGCGGCTATTTTCGGTATTATAATTGGTCAAATTCCAATGCCAAAAGCATTTATTTCAGGCATTCCAAGTCTTTCACCAATTTTTGGCCAAGCTATTTTTCATATTAGTGATATCAATACAGTTCAAATGTGGATTGTCGTCTTTACATTTTTACTAGTCACTTTCTTTGATACTACTGGTACTCTAATCGGTCTTGTTCAACAAGCTGGCCTTATGAAAGATAACAAAATGCCACGTGCTGGTGAAGCTTTAGCCGCTGACTCATCCGGTATGTTAGTAGGATCTGTTCTTGGTACTTCCCCAGTTGGTGCCTTTGTTGAATCAAGTGCTGGTATTGCAGTCGGTGGTAGAACTGGTTTAACCGCTGTTTGGGTTGGTATTTTCTTCTTGATTTCTACTATTTTTAGTCCAATCTTGAGTGTCTTCACTACTCAAGTAACTGCTCCTGCTTTGATAATCGTTGGAGTATTAATGGCTGAAAACTTGGCGCACGTTCACTGGACTGATCTTGAAATCGCAATTCCATGTTTCTTAATTGCTCTTGGTATGCCACTTACCTACTCCATTTCAGATGGACTTGGCTGGGGACTAATCATTTACCCAGTATCTATGCTAGCAGCTAAGAGATTTAAAGAAATTACGCCAATGATGTGGATCCTGTTCTTTATTTTTGTTATTTACTTCGTTGTTCTGAATGTTAAATAGTATACGCAGGTAAACCAATCAGCTCTAGTAGCTGATTGGTTTTTTATTTCCTAGGAAATTCTCTGGCTTATTTGCCTATCTACTGAATTTCTGCTAGAATACTTAACAATCAAGTTATCTATATATCGTCGAAATAAGGTCGACAGTATCTACCCTGAGCCATAAATTCAGGACTATAGGTATCAGACGTCATAAATTGCTTTAAAGGACATCTTTTACCCGTGGCTCTTGGGTAAACTGTGTCCTTTTTTCATTTTTATTTTATGTTGGAGAAATGATGCAATTTTTAGACAAAATCTTTCATTTAGAGGATGCTCATACTAATGTCAAACGTGAATTAATTGCAGCCTTAACCACGTTTGTTTCATTGTCATACATCCTTTTTGTTAACCCGAATATTTTAAGTGCAGCTGGTATTAATAAAGGAGCTGCCTTTACTGTTACTGCTATTGCAACAGCAATTGGTTGTTTCTTAATGGGATTTATTGCGAATTATCCTATTGCCTTAGCACCGACACTTGGTAGTGCAGCCTTTTTCTCATATAACGTTGTTATCGGAATGCATATTAATTGGCAAACTGCCCTAGCTAGTGTGTTAGTAGCTTCAATTTTATTCATTTTGATTACCGTTTTAAAGCTTCGTGAAAAAGTTGTTGATGCAATTCCTCAAGATTTAAAATATGCAATTTCTGCTGGTATTGGTTTGTTCATTGCCTTTATTGGATTGCAAAATGGTAAATTGATTGTCGACAATAAATCATCTCTTGTCGGTCTTGGTTCATTTAACAATCCAGCCGTTTGGATCACATTATTTGGTTTAATCTTAACTGTCATCTTAATGGCAGCTAAAGTACCAGGCTCAATTTTCATCGGAATGATTGTAACTGCTATTTTCGGAATGATTATTGGTCAAATTCCAATGCCACATGGTATTGTTTCAGGTGCTCCAAGTATTGCTCCAACCTTTGGTCAAGCAGTTTTTCATTTAAAAGATATCAATACACCACAACTATTTATGGTTGTTTTAACATTCTTACTTGTTACATTCTTTGATACTGCTGGTACCTTAATTGGTATGACACAACAAGCTGGAATGGTTGATAAAAACGGTAAAATTCCACGAATTGGGAAAGCTTTCTTGTCAGACTCACTAGCTATGGTTGAAGGGTCTGTGTTAGGTACCGCTCCACTTGGTACCTCTGTTGAATCAAGTGCCGGTATCGCAATGGGTGGTAGAACTGGTTTAACTGCTATTTTCGTTGGTATTCTATTCTTAATCTCAATGATCTTCAGTCCACTTTTAGCAGTAATCCCAACCACTGTAACGGCTCCTGCTTTAATCATAGTCGGAGTTCTGATGGCAGGTAATCTTAAATACATCCATTGGAATAACTTTGAAATTGCCTTTCCATCTTTCCTAGTAGTAGTTGGTATGCCGTTAACTTACTCCATCTCTGATGGTTTAGCCTTAGGAATGATCGCTTATCCAATTACCATGATTGCTTCTAAGCGCTATAAAGAAGTATCTCCAATGATGTACATTTTATTTGTAATCTTTGTTATCTTCTTCTTAATTACTAATATGGGCTAATTAATAATCTTTTTTCAAGCTAGTAACGCTATTTCTTAAGATGCAAGCATTACTAGCTTGTTTTTTTGACTCAATTTTCATTAAATTAAACTGCGAGGTGAAACAAAATGGACTTTAACGAACAAATAAAACGCCTTCGAAAAGAAAATAACTTAACTCAGGAAGAGATGGCCAAGAAATTAAATGTAACTAGACAGGCAATTTCTAACTGGGAAAATAATCGTAACCTTCCAGATTTTGAAATGATTATTTTGATTGCAGAAACATTTGGTGTTTCCCTTGATGAATTAATTTTAGGAGATAAAAAGATGAATAAAATTGAGCAAACTTTGATTAATGATGGTAAAAGATCACGTGCAGCAAAATTTAATATGGTCACTACTATCATCGGGAGTGCATTCATTATTTTAGGAATTATTTTCTTCTTAATCAGCGGTGCCTCTGTTTCTTATATTGATAGTAATGGTTTTTTACACGAAAACTTTTTCTTAATTCCATTAGGCTATCTTTCATTATTTGTAGGGATATTGATCATTATTGCCCGGGTAATAAATTCGATTCATCTTGCAATTAAAGAAAGAAAAAATAATTAAACTTAAATTTTACGTGAGTAATATGCGATAATTAGGATAAAAATAACAATGGAGAATTATTTTTATGGCAGTCAAACCTATTATTCATGATGAACTTTCTTTAAAATTTAAGTCTCTACCAGCAACTAAACAAGATTTAGGAGCAGCCACTGATTTAAAGGACACTTTACTGGCTAATAAGGATAGAGCAGCTGGCCTCGCCGCAAATATGATTGGTGTTCAAAAACGAATTATTGCTTTATTTGTTGGACCACTCCCAATTGTGATGCTTAACCCAATCATTGTGACCCAAGATGATAAATATTTAGCTTATGAGGGATGCCTTTCTTTAACTGGCGAACGTCCAACCGAAAGATACAAGAACATCACAGTTAAATATCAAAATGAGAATTTAGAAACTCGGCAGCAAAGTTTCTCTGATTTTACTGCTGAGGTAATTCAACATGAAGTTGATCACTGTAATGGAATTTTGCTTTAATTAAAAAATTTTTACGTATAATATTTTTCACAAAAAAAGGTAGAGTACTCGACCTGAAAATCGAATACTCTACCTTTTTATTTTAGAATTGGCGATTCGTTGGACCACGTTCAACTTTAATTCTAACTATCAAATGGATTAAATTATACAGCAAAGTTAATGCTAATAAAATTATCCAAAAAGCAATAAATGCATAAATAATTAGTAAAATAGCTGGAAAAACACCTAAAAAAGTTGCTACTAAACTATCAGCTAACTTCAATTTCTTATTCAGAATTCCTTCTCTAATCATCTGATAGGTCTTAAATCCTAAATAGCCTGAGCCCGCAATTCCAAATAGTCTTAGTAAAAGATCAACGTTTACAAAAGCCAAAATCATACTAAATACAATGTAAAAAACATCAATTACAACCATAAAAATTCGCACTATTTTCGTAATCACATGCTCTTCTTCTAATTTTTGTTCCATATCAATAAGGTAATAAATAATTGCACATACGCCCACTAATCGATACAACCAACTTAAATTTTTTAAGGCTAAAAAGATTATGATTATACTCAGAATGATCCCAATCACGCCGATTATATGGTTTAACTTTCTATTTTTAATAATTAAGTCTGGGCGCATCTACTCATCCCTTTCTTTTTTCTATAGTTCTCGGTTAGTTCCGTCATGTTCAACCTTAATTCTGACAATTAGGTGAATCAGATTATAGGCTAAAGTAAAAATCAAAAGGAAGAGCCAAAGAATGTCTTTAGGAGTAAGTAATATAAGCAAGATTGCAGCTCCGAGTCCAAGACAAATTGCGACTATACTCTCCCCAAATTTCAGTTTTTTATTCTTCAAATCTTTACGAAATACCGCGTTCGTCTTAAAGCCTAAATATCCTGCACTTATAATGCCAAAAGCTAGTAATAAATAATTTAAATTAATGAAAGCAAAAACAATACTAGTCAGCTCATAAACTATTCCAAGGATAATAAAAATAATCTTCTGCGTCCTATTAATTGCCTTACTGTCTTCAAGCATCTGTTCCACATCAATCCAGTAGTAGAGAATAACTGCTACGACAATGAAAGTAAGTAGCCAACCAATATTTTTCAATGTAAAGAAAACCATCATCAAAGCAATCAATAAGCTGATAATGCCAAAATACTTATCTTGCTTTCGTCTTTTAGCTAGTTCAATCCATCTTTTATCGTCCATCTACTCACCTTCTTAACTTATTTGTCTAGATTTTACTATGAAATGAGTATTTTAACAATAATTTAATTATATTTTTATTAAGTGCATCAATCTTTATTGTTGACAAATGTAAACATAAAATTATATGATTACATTCGTAAACGAAAGGAATATATAAATGAATGAAAAGAATTTATCTTCAATTTCAGACAGTGAATGGGAAGTAATGCGCATTGTCTGGACATTAGGTGAAACAAATACGAAACAAATTTTAAACGAGCTTCAGACTAAAAAAGATTGGACAGATTCTACTATCAAAACTTTAATTAGACGTCTCGTTCAAAAAGGATGGTTAAATGCTAAGCAAGATGGACGCCGGTACATCTACACGGCTACGGTTAATCAAACCGAAATGATGTACAACGAAGCTAAAACCTTACTAAATAGAATGTGTGACATGCACAAGGGAGAGGTAATTTTGAAACTTTTAGAAGACTCTCCCGTTTCTAAAGGTGATTTAATGAAGATGAAAAAAGAGATAAGTCAAAAAGAAAAAACGGCACCTAAGATGGTTCCCTGCAATTGCTTAAAAACAGGTTCTACTATTTGTTAGGAGGAAATAAGAATGAGCGTTAGTCAGATCGTCGCCTTAATCGTAGGAGTAATTTTAATCGGCTTTATTATTTGGTGGTTCTTTGGCAAACATAAGGAAGCTGCCGGTACGAGCACAATTGTTAATGATGAACAAACTGCAACAATTGTTGTAAATGGTGGTTATTCACCTTCAACAGTAATTCTTAAAAAAGGGGTGCCGGCGCAAGTTAACTTTGACATGCGGGACACAACAGCGTGTTTATCCCATGTTGTTTTCGAACAATTAGGAGTTAATGAGGACTTAACCAAACAAAAAATTACTACTGTCAATATTCCGACAGACAAGGCCGGAACTTATAACTTTGCTTGCGGAATGGATATGTTCCACGGAAAAGTCATCGTTAAATAAAGAAAGGATCTATTAAAATGAGCATTTTTTCAAAAAATCAAACCAAAAAAGTTGTTGTCAATGCAGAAAATCATGGCTATAAACCAGATACCATTACTTTTAAGCAAGGTAAACCTGCCCAATTAAAATTTATTCCATCTGACAATATGGGCTGTATGAACGAAGTAGTTTTTAAAGACTTGAATATAGATGACAAACTTGATGGTAAAAAAGAAGTTATTGTCAATATCCCTACAGACAAGCCTGCTACTTATAATTGGAGTTGCGGAATGGACATGTTTCATGGGAAGGTTGTTGTTAAATAATGAAGTTATCAAACATTAAAAGATTTTGGATATCTTTTATCCTCTCTATCCCAATGCTTATTCAAATGTTTGCAATGCCATTTCATTGGATGATGCCAGGATATAATTGGATTGCTCTTATCACAACCACAATCATTATGGCAATCTCTGCACTTCCTTACTGGAAAAGTGCTATTGCCGCTTTCAAAAAGCATAGTGCTAATATGAATACCTTAGTAGCTACTGGTACAGCTGTTGCGTATTTCTATAGTATCTTTGCTATGATTACTAACCGTCCAGTTTACTTTGAAAGTGCAGCATTTGTTACTGTCTTCGTCTTACTAGGTGACGCTATGGAAGAAAAGATGCATGATAACGCGTCAAATGCCTTAGGTAAATTAATGGGTTTACAAGCAAAAGATGCGGAAGTTCAAAGAGATGGTAAATTTGTAAAAATTCCACTTGATCAAGTTCAAGCTGGCGACATTATTCGCGTTAAGCCAGGTGAAAAAATTCCAGTTGATGGTGAGATTCTAGAAGGTGTTACTACACTGGATGAATCAATGGTTACCGGTGAAAGTATGCCGGTAGTTAAAAAAGTTGGTGACACCGTTGTAGGGTCAACTATTAATAGTAACGGTACAATCACTTTCAAGGCTACTAAAGTTGGTTCTGACACCATGCTTGCTCAAATTGTTGATTTAGTTAAAAAAGCTCAGACTAGTCATGCTCCAATTCAAAACTTAACGGATAAAATTTCTAATATTTTTGTCCCTGCTGTTATGATTATTGCCATTTTAACTTTTATCATTTGGTACTCATTCCTTGGAGCAACCGCTGTTGAAGCAATGCTTTTTGCAGTTAGCGTGATCGTTATTGCCTGCCCATGTGCTTTAGGACTTGCTACTCCAACCGCTTTAATGGTTGGTACTGCTCGTAGCGCTAAAATGGGAGTTTTGATCAAGAACGGTGAAGTTCTTCAAGACGTTAGTGACTTAAATACTGTTGTCTTTGATAAAACAGGTACTATCACTGTTGGTAAACCTGAAGTTACTGATATTGTCGGTGACAAAAAACAAGTTTTAAGAATTGCTGCAAGTCTTGAAGAGTCGTCTGAACACCCGCTTGCTACAGCGATAGTTAAAAAAGCAGATTCTGAAAAATTACAAATCGAAAAAGTTAGCGACTTTGAAGCAATTGAAGGTAAAGGCGTTAAAGCTAATTACCATGATCAAACAGCTTTTGTTGGAAGCAATCGATTACTAGCCGACGTCAACATTTCCCAGGAAATGAACCAGCAAGCTACAAAATTACAAGAAGAAGCTAAAACAGTTGTTTATGTCGGCTTAAATGGTGAAATTATTGGCTTAATTGCTATTCAAGATATTCCTAAATCAAGCTCTAAAGAAGCTATCAGTGAACTTAAGAAACGTGGATTAAAGACAGTAATGCTTACCGGTGATAATGAAAAAGTTGCTCAAGCCATTGCTAATGAAGTTGGCATTGACCAAGTTATTGCCGGCGTTTTACCAAATGAAAAAGCTGAACATATTCAAGAGCTTCAACAAAATGGCGATAAGGTAGCCTTTGTTGGGGATGGTATCAATGATGCTCCTGCTCTTTCAACAGCTGATGTAGGAATTGCTATGGGATCTGGTACAGATATTGCTATTGACTCGGGTGGTATCGTCTTAGTTCAAAATGATTTAAGAGGTGTTGTTCGCGCTCTTGATATTTCAAAGAAGACCTTTAATCGTATTAAATTAAACCTCTTCTGGGCTCTTATCTACAATACAATTGGTATCCCAATTGCAGCTGGCTTATTCGTTGGTTTAGGTTTTACGCTAAGTCCTGAACTAGCCGGTTTAGCTATGGCATTTTCATCTGTTTCAGTTGTTGGCAGTTCCCTACTTTTGAATAAAACAAAAATTGCTGGAACTAATTAATGTAATTTATTTTTATAGTGATAACTAGTTTTTCTCAAGTAAAAAATCAGTTCTATCTTAACGATATGAGCTGATTTTTTATTTTCTTAATTTTTGCTCCAATTTGTTATTCATCTCATTTTTTGCAACCCTTTTCATTTTATGAGTGGTTTTATTTAAAGTTTGGATACCCTTCTCCTATAATGAAGCTGGTAGTCAAAATCAATGGATGTTAAAAAGGAGAATAATATGTTGTCAAAAAACAATTTTAAAGAACGTCTCCGTAAAATGGAGGATCGACAAGATAGATTTTCAATTAGAAAATTTTCTATAGGAGCAGTCTCTGTGTTAATTGGCTCATTTATTTTTGGTGTCCAATCCACACAAGTTGCTCATGCGGATACTTTGGCTGAAAAAGATAGCACTGTAGTATCTACTAAAGACAGTTCAAAAGTAGTTGCCAAAAGTAATAGTGACACTTCTAATCCGTCTTCAAATAATCACTTACAATCTGCTAATCAGACAATCGATACTAATACAGCCAGCTACAACCAGTGAACTTAAACCAGTTAGCTCTAATACAATCTCAGCTGTTAAGCAAGCCACTCCAGACATAGAGAGCGGCTCAAATAATCAAACTCTATTAACAAAAAGCAATGCTATAAACCAATCTCAACCTAATACTCAAGAAAGCTCAAATAATCAAGAAAATAGTGTTTCCACAATAAATAACCCTAGTGTTAATGATAAGGAAAATACTGAAAAAGCTGATACTCTTAACACAGATACAACTATTAGTGACGCACCTAATTATCCTGATACTCATGGAGTAGTACCTACAAGCCAATACATATTTGACCAGTTTACTCTAACTAATGGTCAATTAACAAATGATGCATATACTCCTTTAAATATGGTAATTACTTTAACTACTGATAGAAGTAATCCAGGAAGTATATTAAACTATTACATCACTAATAATGATTATTCCAAAGTATATGCTAACGATGCAATTAATGTAGACCAATACGTAAACTATACTGGAGTCGGTCCATATCCATCTTCAAATTTAGTAATCTATAATTTTGGACAGAATGGAATTAGTGTAAATGAAAATAACAATAATTTTGGATTAGCATTTACATTTGGTTATGGAAAATATGATTCAATGATTAAGTCAAATGATCCTAATCCATTTTCATCCTCAAATGTTTCAAATGCCTGGGGAGACACGACACCAACCAATGTTACCCAAACTATCACTTACGTTGATGCTCAAACTGGACAACCTATGCCAAATACGCCAACCATTGAGTCAAATGGATTAACAGGACAAATATATCAAGTTGATCCTGCAGCCGAAAAAATTATAAAAGGCTATTACTTAGTTAATAAAGAAAGAGATCACGGTGTTATTTCTCAATATAAAAATGGTGGAACTTACACTAATGAATGGGTTTCTCAAAGTGGACAACTAATAAAAGAAGTATGGCATCAAATAAATTCTAATGGTGTTATGCAAGTTGATGTTTATATCAATAATGTACAAAAATATGATCCAAATAATTTAAAGGGTATTGTCTACCCTTCCACAATGTCTAAAGATGGCCCTACACAATTAAATATCGACAATGGATCCTATGTCTTTCCTAATCCATATGTAGAACAAACAAGTAATATTGAACTTAAATATGATCCATTAGGTCATATAATTCCTGTAACACCTGATGGTAATCCAATTCCAAACGCACCTACTCCGCAATATACTAATAGTCCTACTAATCCTAGTGCAGTAGAGCCAAATGAACCAGTTCCAAATATCCCAGGATATACGCCGAAAGTTTCAATAGTAACACCAACTGATCCTGGTACAGATACAAAAGTAATCTATGTTCCAATCGAACAAGGTTCAATAACTGTTACCGTTCATGATGTAACAGATAATGTAAACTTACCTCAATATGGTAAGAGCAGTGGTGAGCAAGATGTAGGTACTAGATTCACTTATGATAAGAATACTGTAATTACAGATCTTGAAAACAAAGGTTATAAAGTTCTTAATCCAGATGTAGTAATTCCAACCACTATTAGTAAAGGTGCTCAAAATATTGTTATTAATGTTGAACATGAGCTTGTTCCTGTAACACCAGAAAATCCAGGAACTCCAGGCCAACCTATTAATCCTAATAATCCAGACGGTCCAAAGTGGCCAGACGGAACTGCTAAGAATAATTTAGAAGCAACCGGTACTCAAACAATTCATTATGAAGGTGCTGGCAATAAGACACCAGCTGATAATATTCAACATTTCACTTTCACTAAGAGCGCTACAGTTGATAAGGTAACTGGCAAAGTTGTTAGTGAAACTGGTTGGAATGTTTCTAGTCATACATTTGGTAACGTTGATACACCAGTAGTAGCGGGCTATCATGCAGATAAGTCTGTTGATGGTGGGGCTACAATTACTCCTGATGACTTGAATAAGACAATTGTGGTAACTTATGCACCAAATGGTCATGTAATTCCTGTTGGCCCTAATGGTCAACCAATTCCTGATGCTCCACAGCCTCAGTTCCCAACCAACCCTGATAACCCAACAGGAACAACACCAAGTGAAGTTCCAGTAGTACCAGGATATCACCCTGAAAATGGTAAACCCGGTGATCCTGTAGATCCTGTTCCGGGTAAACCTGGTGAGAATGTTCCTGTGAAATATGTTCCAGACACTCCAACTCCTGAAACTTACACTGGTTCTCAAACCATTAAGTTTGTTGATGGAAATGGAACTGAACTTCATACTCCTGATACTCAGACCGTAACTAACTTAACTGGAGATCACACATTTGGCAAGATCAATACTCCTGTTATTAAGGGCTACACTACTACTGAAACCACTGCCGGTGGAGCAACAGTAACTAAGGAAAATCCTAATGCTGTAATTACTGTTACTTACACTCCAAATGGCCACATTATCCCTGTCGGTCCTGATGGTAAGCCAATTCCTGATGCTCCACAGCCACAATTCCCTACTAATCCTGATAATCCAAGTGAAACTACTCCGGGTCAAGTTCCTGACGTTCCAGGCTATCACCCAGAATCTGGTAAGCCTGGTGAACCAGTAAATCCTGTTCCGGGCAAACCAGGCGAGAACGTTCCTGTGAAGTATGTTCCAGATACTCCAACTCCTGAAACTTACACTGGTTCTCAAACCATTAAGTTCGTTGATGGAACTACTGGCAAAGAGATTGAAAGTCCTAATGTTCAAACAGCCACTAACTTAACTGGAGACCACACATTTGGCAAGATCAACACGCCTGTTATTAAGGGTTACACTACAACTGAAACAACAGCTGGTGGCGCTACTGTAACTAAGAACAATCCTAATGCCACAATTACTGTGACCTACACTCCAAATGGCCACATTATTCCTGTCGGTCCGGATGGCAAGCCAATTCCAGATGCACCACAGCCACAATTCCCAACTAACCCTAATAACCCTAGTGAAACTACTCCGAGTCAAGTCCCAGATGTTCCTGGTTACCATCCTGAAAACGGAAAGCCTGGCGAACCTGTAAACCCTGTTCCAGGTAAACCTGGTGAGAATGTTCCTGTTAAATACGTTCCAAACACCCCAACCCCTGAAACTTATAATGGTTCTCAAACCATTAAGTTCGTTGATGGCACTACTGGCAAGGAGATTGAAAGTCCTAATGTTCAAAAAGCTACTAACTTAACTGGAGATCACACATTTGGCAAGATCAATACTCCTGTTATTAAGGGCTACACTACTACAGAAACTACCGCTGGTGGAGCTACTGTAACTAAGAACAACCCTAACGCCACAATTACTGTTACCTACACACCAAATGGCCACATTATCCCTGTCGGTCCTGATGGTAAGCCAATTCCTGATGCACCACAGCCACAATTCCCAACTAACCCTGATAACCCTAGTGAAACTACTCCTGGGCAAGTTCCTGATGTTCCTGGTTACCACCCTGAAAGCGGAAAGCCTGGCGAACCTGTAAACCCTGTTCCGGGTAAACCTGGTGAGAATGTTCCTGTTAAATACGTTCCAAACACCCCAACTCCTGAAACTTACACTGGTTCTCAAACCATTAAGTTTGTTGATGGAACTACTGGCAAAGAGATTGAAAGTCCTAATGTTCAAAAAGCTACTAACTTAACTGGTGAGCACACATTTGGCAAGATCAATACTCCAGTTATTAAAGGCTACACTACTACAGAAACTACCGCCGGTGGAGCAACAGTAACGAAGGAAAATCCTAACGCTGTAATTACTGTGACCTACACACCAAACGGTCATATCATTCCTGTCGGTCCTGATGGTAAGCCAATTCCTGATGCACCACAGCCACAATTCCCAACTAACCCTGATAACCCTAGTGAAACTACTCCTGGGCAAGTTCCTGATGTTCCTGGTTACCACCCTGAAAGCGGAAAGCCTGGCGAACCTGTAAACCCTGTTCCGGGTAAACCTGGTGAGAATGTTCCTGTTAAATACGTTCCAAACACCCCAACTCCTGAAACTTACACTGGTTCTCAAACCATTAAGTTCGTTGACGGAAATGGAACTGAACTTCATACTCCTGATACCCAGACCGCAACTAACTTAACTGGCGACCACACATTTGGTAAGATCAACACTCCTGTTATTAAGGGCTACACTACTACTGAAACCACTGCCGGTGGAGCAACAGTAACGAAGAACAACCCTAACGCCACAATTACTGTTACCTACACTCCAAATGGTCATATCATTCCAGTAGGCCCAGATGGTAAGCCTATTCCTGATGCTCCACAGCCACAATTTCCAACCAATCCTGATAACCCTAGTGAAACTACTCCTGGGCAAGTTCCTGATGTTCCTGGTTACCACCCTGAATCTGGTAAACCTGGCGAACCTGTAGATCCTGTTCCGGGTAAACCTGGTGAGAATGTTCCTGTGAAATATGTTCCAGACACTCCAACTCCTGAAACTTACACTGGTTCTCAAACCATTAAGTTTGTTGATGGAAATGGAACTGAACTTCATACTCCTGATACTCAGACCGTAACTAACTTAACTGGAGATCACACATTTGGCAAGATCAATACTCCTGTTATTAAGGGCTACACTACTACTGAAACCACTGCTGGTGGAGCAACAGTAACGAAGGAAAATCCTAATGCTGTAATTACTGTTACTTACACTCCAAATGGTCATATCATTCCAGTAGGCCCAGATGGCAAGCCTATTCCTGATGCTCCACAGCCACAATTTCCAACTAACCCTGATAACCCTAGTGAAACTACTCCGGGTCAAGTCCCAGATGTTCCAGGTTATCACCCAGAATCTGGTAAGCCTGGTGAACCGGTAAATTCTGTTCCTGGCAAACCTGGCGAAGACATTCCTGTTAGGTATGTTCCTGATACCCCAGAAACCTACACTGGTAGTCAAACTATTAAATTTGTTGACGGTAAGACTGGGAAGGAGATTGAATCTCCAAATGTTCAAACTGCTACTAACTTAACTGGTAGCCACACATTTGGTAAGATCAACACTCCAGTAATCAAGGGCTACACTACTACGCAAATTACTGCTGGTGGTGCTACAGTAACTAGAGATAATCCAAATGCTGTTGTTACTGTAACTTATATTCCAAATGGTCACATCATCCCTGTTGGACCAAACGGCAAGCCTATTCCTAGTGCTGATCAACCTCAATTCCCTACTAACCCAGAGAACCCTACAGAAACTACTCCTGGTCAACTCCCTGTAGTTCCTGGTTATCATCCTGAAGTAGGTAAGCCAGGTGAAAATGTAAATCCTGTCCCAGGCAAACCTGGCGAAGACGTTCCTGTTAAGTACGTTCCTGACACTCCAGTCAAACCAAGCACACCATTTACACCTACTACTCCTGAAACACCTAGAAATAATCCAACTCGTCCTTCAGAAACTCCAATTGCAAATAACGTTGAAAGTAACAAGAAGAAGGAAGAGCTTCCACAAACTGGAAGAAAAGAAAACCAAGCTCAACTAATCGGATTAGCAGTAGCTGGTATTATCTTCTTACTTGGATTAATCGGTGATCGGAAGAAGAAAGAATAGCTTAACTTTAAGCGAATAAAAAATGCGCTAAGATTAAATATCTTAACGCATTTTTCTTTGCTCATAGAAAATGGATTTTAATTAAAAACATATTCCTTAAATAACTACTTTTTATTCTTTATTCTCAGTACTGTTCCTAAACTAGCAAATAAGGCAGTTATTCCTGTAACTAGTAATCCAAAGAATGTTTCTCTTTCTCCAGTCTTAGGTAATTCTTTATTATTGCTACTCTTAGTACTTCGAGTTGAACTATTTGTAGTATTTTGAGCTTTATTGCTATTTTTATGAGTTGGCACCTTATTATCAGCATTCTTCTTTGAAGATTCTTGAGCACTTCTTGCAACTTGATGCTTTTTCCCTACTAATGTGCTGCTCTCTTTATCAGATACAGATTCAGCATCTTGTTTCTTTTCTTCTGGTTCTTTCACTTCATCTTTAGACGTTGATGCAGAATGAGATTCAGATTTTTTAGCTCTTTGTTCATTCTTAGACAATTCTGCCTGATGTTCCACTTGGGATGGAGCATCTGCAGGCATTTGCCCCTTCTTTTCTACTGAAGTTCCAGTTCCTTTATCAGATACAGAGTGAGCATCTTGTTTCTTTTCTTCCGCTTCTTTCACTTCATCTTTAGATGCCGATACAGAATGAGATTCAGATTTTTTAGCTTCTTCTTGTTCATTCTTAGATAATTCTGCCTGATGTTCTACTTGTGATAGAGCATCTGCAGGCGTTTGCCCCTTCTTCTCTACTGAAGTTCCAGTTCCTTTATCAGATACAGAGTGAGCATCTTGTTTCTTTTCTTCTGGTTCTTTCACTTCATCTTTAGACGTTGATACAGAACTAGATTCAGATTTTTTAGCTTCTTCTTGTTCAGTCTGCTTCTTCTCAGGAGTTACAACTGGTTGTTCAACCTTAGGCAATTCCACTTGATGTTCTACCTGTGTTAAAACACCTGTAGCAGTTTCAAGTACTTTTTCTGCTTTTTCTAAGCTGCTTGCAGATGCATTTTTATCATTTAAAACATCCCGGACACCATTCAATATTTCTTTGAATTTATCTTGCGATTCTGGCGTATATCCGTCTAAGTTTACATTGGCATTCTTATTAACCTCTTGTTCTAATGCCTCTCTAGCTTTATCAACTTCTTGAGCATCAGATTCAGCAGGCTTATTTTCTTCTTTCTTAACTAAGCCTTTTTCTGCTTCAACAAGACTATCTTTTGCTTTATTAACCTCGTCTGCTTGTGCATCTTTTGAATCGAGTACTCCTTCTGCAGTCTTTTCAGCATTATCCTTCACTTTAGCAGAATCATCAGTATACTGAGATTTATCTTCATCTTTATGCTTATTAAGTTCTTCTCTTAATTGTTCTTTAGCTGTTTCAACATCTTTATTTGATTCTGTTTTTTCAACTAAATCTTTCTCAGCTTGAGATAAACTATCAAGTGCTTCTTGAACTTGAGCTTTATTAGCATCTTTATTAGTCAAAACCTGATTTACTTTCTTCAGTGCATTACTCAAGTTTTCTGCACTCTCAGAAGTATACTTCGTGGTATCCAAATGACTAAGTTTGTCTGCCTTTTCTTTTAAAGCATTCTTTGCAGCAAGGACTTCCTGGGTATCTTTATTTTCCTTTGGTGTATCTTCTTGCTGAGTTGTTTTTTCTGGAGATACTTGCTTTTCCTTAAGAGATTTCGTTGCATTAACGATAGAATCTATCGCATCTTGAACATCAGTTGAATTTGCATCTTTATTAGCTAAAACTACTTTAGCTTCATCAAGAGCTTTAGTTACTTTTTCTACTGAATCATCAGTATATTTATCCTTATCGAATTTTTCACCAGCCTTAACTGTCTCTTCCAATTTTTCTTTAAGTGCGTTTACTTGTGAGTCTTTATCTTCTACTTTGTCTTTATCTTTATTTTGATCTACAGGCTTTTCAACCAAATTCTTAATTGCTTCTTCTAGTTGTTCGCTTGCCTGCTTCAATTCTTGGAGAGTAGCATTCTTATCTTTCAACGCTTTACTTGCTTCTTGGCGAGCTTGAGCTAATTTTTTAGCTGATTCATGTGTGTACTTACCTGTATTTCCTAAAGCACGTGCTTGATCAAGCTCCTTTCTTAAATCTTTTCTTGCTTGTGCAACGCTTTTATCTACAGTACTCTCTTCTTTTCCAATAGTTTTGACATCATACTCAACTACTTCGGATTCATTACCGTATTTATCTACAGTCTTAAATAGAAGCTTGCCATTATTTTTGACAGTTACACCATCTTCTGGAAGAACATTGTATTTATTTCCATTATCAGTACTGTATAAAACGTTGCCATCTTTAGCCTTTCCAGTTACAGTTACTGATTTTTTATCTGACGCTGTTGTAGCAGTAATTTGCGGTGAGGCCAATTTCTGAGCTTTCTTATAGTACACAACTAAAGTTTGGACTTCACTGCGGTTATCATTGTTGTCGACTACTACAACATTAAAAGTATTTTTGCCTTCTTTAAGTTTAACAGAATGGCTAAAGCTCTTCTTCAGATTCTTATTACCGTTGTAATCAACATCATCCCAATTTGCATCAACATTATTATCATTTATGAGCAAACTATAATATGGATAATCATCACTAATTGTACCTTGAAGCTTAAATTCTTCTTTATTTGTATAAACAGGTACATAACCTGATTGATCCTTCTCTTGGTTAAGGGTTAATTCTGGATTATTTGAATCTACGTAGAATGTTAAGCGTTCTTGAACAGTATCATTAACAGTAGTATCACCAATTAAAACTGGGAAAACTTTAGCTCCATGCTTACCAAGATCAAGTACTAGTTTAAATGTTCCATCTGCTTTAACTTTAACTGTATGATCACCAATTCTAACAGTAGTAGTTGGGCGATTTACTTTTCCAGTTAAAGTTAACTTACCAGTCTTAGGATCGTAGTTTTCGGTCTCGGTATTAACGCTAGTTGTTCCAAACTTAATTCCATTATCAAAGGTAACATCCTTTGCGGAAACAACAGTCTTACCACGATCACTTGACTTAACAATTTGCTTAACAGATGAACTATTCCCATCTTTGTCAGTAAGAACAATATTCATTGTATTTTCGCCGTAGCTTACTGGAACTTTAACTTTAAAGGTGTGTTCCTTAGTTGGTTTAGCACTATAAGTCTTACCTGCAACTTTTACAGCAACTTTATCAGTATCATCACTAACTTTTCCTGATACTTCTACTGTGTCTTCAGAAGTTTGACTTAGTTTAGCTTCTTCATTTCCAGTATATGTTTCTTGATCATCTACTTTAAGACTTTCAAGTTTTGGTGGAACAAGACTAACATTAATACGTTTTTGAGTAATTAGTGTTTCATGTTCTTCATCAGCATAGAATTTAACATTGGTGTCATAGTCACTTACTGATAATGGCAACTTAGTAACAAACCGTTCACTAGCTTCATCATAACTTATGTTAAGATCGTGTTCTTTTCCATCTTTATCTGTATATGTACCATATACTTTCTCGGGATATGTACCTGAAATAGTATATGAATCATCAGTCATATCATAACCATCGCTTACCGTTGTGATCTTTTGCGGCAAGTTATTATCAATAATTAGTCCAAAGTTAATTTCACCTGGTTTATTTGATGTCCCTGAATTAGTACCAGCGTTAGTAGCATTATCAAATACAGCAATAGCTAAATCATTTTTTCCAGCCCTAAGAGTTTTAACTTGCTCATCGCTAAGTGGAACTTCAATCTTTTGATAACCATCACTAGATGAACCAACAATATCATATGCGACACTTCTATTAAGTTCTCCATTTACATAAGTATTTGCTTGTCCATTTAATCCACTGAAGTTATCTTTCGCTTCTGCTTTAAGAACATACGATACTTTTCCAGTTTGATCCTTATGTGATCCTAATTTCAAGTTTTTAACTTCTGGTTTCACACTATCAACTTTAACTTTAATATCATAATGTTGCTGCTTCTTAGTACCATCAACCGTACCAGTCACGCGATAAGTATAAGTTCCATCTGGTACTTTTTCGGTCTTATTTGTTTGTTGATTGAAATATGTACCATCCCAAGCAGGTGCATAATTAAACTTAGCATATCTTTGACTACTTGCTGCCCAATATGACTTAGTAACATGTGCCAATGAAACTAGCGTATTAATTACTTCACCATCTTGATTTAAGATTTCAGTCTTAACATCATTAGCATTTCTAAACAAGAAGTATTGTGGTCTCACCCACGATACAGATGCTCCATCTGCTGTAGATAAAGCAATTGCATCTGGATCAACTCTATAATTTCCATCTTCATCTTGGTTTAAGCCGGCATAACCAACTGCTCCATTTTTATTTCCTGCAGTCACAATAGTTCCGAGGTTATTATTTCCTGGGTTAAATGCTAATCCGTTTAAACCATCAAAAATAGCAGGTGCAGCCCAATCACCAAAGAATCCCATGTATGGAATCTTTAAATGTGAGTTATCGGACCCAGTAAATGCCATAAATCCTTCTACATATTGATTTTCTTTAAAGTTATCAGGTAATGATAAGTTAATAGTTACTTCTTTAGTAGAGTTTGCTGGAACAACTATCTTTTCACTTGGTGTAAGTGAAGCACCATCAATCTTCTTTTCGAATAAGACACCTGTTTTTGGATCTGTTTCTGAAGTATATACATCAGAAAACTTACCGTTCTCATTTAAACCATATTCAATGTCTTTATTGGTCCGATTTGTAAATTTAATAGTAAATTGATGTTGGCGATCCTGGAAATCTTTCAATTCAACACCAGGATAACCATTACTTCCACTAACAGTTGAAGGATTATGCAAAATAGCATTAATTGCAGCCTCTACATTGACTAAGCCGGCTCCCTGTCTACGAGGTGATTCAATAACTGAGCCATGATCAACGTCAACTTCAATATTAGCAGTATTCATCTGAATATTTTTTATTAAAGCTGCACGTTCACTTCCAGACATCTTTTGGTATGTTTCATAAAACTTACCTGTCTTATCATTCATAGCTTGTACAAGTAAAGCTTGTGATCCAGCAATAAATGGTGAAGCCATTGATGTACCTGACATATTGATATAACCATTATTATTTTGGAGAGACCAAATATTTCCTCCGGGAGCTGTAATATCAGGCTTAAATGATAGATCAGATACTGGTCCATAAGACGTAAAGCTAGACATTAAATCTTCTTCACGAATAACATTGTTTAATGGTTGAACTTCAACGTTTACTCGTAATAATTCATCTGGATGAGCTTCAACATAAGCAACAAGCTTATTACCATCGTCAGTTGATAAACCAGCTGTAGGAAAACCTTCATTGTATAAAACTGACGTTAATGGCGTATTTCCTCCAGCATTATTTACAATAATAAGTCCTGCGGCGCCAGCTGCTTGGGCATATTTTTGTTTATCAGTGAATGTAATTTCACCTCGCGAAACAACTGCAATTTTTCCTTTTACATCAGCTGTATATTGACTAGGAGTTCCCATTCCTAGTTTTCCAGATGCATCTTTTACAATATAGAATTTTTTACTATCGAAAGCATCGTGAGATGTATTTGGAGAAAGTTGCGTTACACTTGGTCCAAATATCTTTTTGCCATCAGCAGTAGAAACAGTCATCCCATCGGTAGTAACCTTAGTATTTTCAGCAGATGCAACAGTTGTAGCACTTCTACTAGTACCAGGGCTTCCGATAGTTTCCATATCAGGATTACCATAAAAGTCTTTATTAACTCCCTCTTGATTAGAGGTTGAAGTTCCAGAGTTTCCGGCTGAAATTACGGCTGCTGTTCCATGCTTAACAGCTTTTTCTACAGCCGCGATTTCTGGATCATCCTCAGTTTGTTCACCAGATACAGATCCTAATGACATATTAAGGACGTCTGCTCCCAATTTAGCTGAGTCATCAACTGCTCCGATTACGCTTGTTGAATCGGTTGTGGAGGAACTATCTGAATTAGAAAAAGCCTTCATCGCAAGTAATTGTGCTTCAGGCGCAACTCCAACTACTGAGCTTGCTGAATTCTTCCCAGTACCATTAGCAGCAACAATTCCCGCAACGTGCATCCCATGTTGTTCCTTTGGATCATCATCCGTAATAATATCGTTATTATCTGAATAATTATGTCCAAATGGAACTTTACTGGTAAAGTAGCGTCCATATCCACTATTTTCAGTAAATCCATCAATATCCTTAGCAGTCAATTTAACCTTAGATTCATCACTTAATCGTAAATCTTTATGGTTTGGATCAATTCCCGTATCAATAATTGAAACAACTGTTCCTTCACCCTTATATTGATAGTTTGACCAAACCGTCGAAACATTAGCCATGTTATTTGCTGAGGTATCGGCTGCAAAATATACCTTAGCTAAAGTAACTGATTTTACACCTTTAATCTCTCTTAATTTTTTAATATCTCCAACTTTTGCTTTTGTTGCAAAACCATTAACTACATACCCATAACTTTTATCAATGGCTTGATTCGTAATTTTTTGAACTTCATCCTTAATTCCAGATTGAGCAGCAATTACTTTATTCGATGCTTGCTCAATTTCGGCTCTACTTGCTGTTTGTGAATCAATTGATCCATTTTCAGAAGCTGGTAGAGCCTCGAGTTGGACAATCACATCTACATAGACCTCTTGCTGTTCCTCGGGTGTTAATCGTTCAAAATTAACACCTTGAGCGGCAAGTTGGGCCTCAACAGCTTGTCTCGAGAGAGCTGTCGTAGAATGTTCTACAGCTGTCTTAGATTTTTTAACGCTGTTAGTTTGGCTTTCTACACTTGCCTTTACAATTTGTTCTCCTCCACCTAGTATTTGACCACTAGTTATAAGAGCTGTACTGAGTAATAACCAAGTATATTTTTCTCTTTTCTTTTTCATTTAAATCCTCCTTAAAGAATTGATTAACTGACCCTTGTAACTAACTTATAATAAAATAAGAATATATTTAATTTGATATATTTTTATTTTAATATTATATCCAATTTATATTAAAGTTCAATGCTTTTTTATACAAAAAATAACTATCAAATGTACAGCATTTACTACTTTCTTCCAAATCGTACTAATAATGTAGCAAAAAATTAACATTGATTTACAAATAAATAACTGTTTAAATTATTAAATAAATATTAGTATAATGAAAGTTTTTCCATTGGAGGTTTATATGAAAAGAATAATTAAAGTTGGTGCTTTAGCAGCAAGTAGCTTTTCTTTATTATTTTTAGCTGGTTGCTCTTCAAATAATAAAGAAGTTGCACAATATGGCGATAAAAAAATATCGCAGGAGCAATTTTATCAGGAACTAAAGAGCTCTCCGACTAGCAAAACAATTCTAGCTAATATGTTGATCTACAGAGCTCTTAAAGAAGCGTACGGCAGTAAGCTTAACAAAGATCAGGTAGAAGCCGACTATAATAGTTACAAAAAAAGATATGGTTCTCAATTTGATTCTTTTTTAAAAGAAAACTCCTATACAAAAAAATCTTTTAAACAAATGATTGAATTAAATCATCTAAGTAAAATCGCTTTAAAAAAACAGATGAAGCCAACGACTTCCCAATTAAAAGAAGAATGGAAAGATTATCAACCAAAGATCACAGTTCAGCATATTTCAACTACTAGCCGCGATACAGCAAATATAGTTATTGAGAAACTTAATAATGGTGAAAGCTTTGCTAGTTTAGCTAGCAAGTATTCTGTCGATAGTCTAACCAGTTCCAATGGTGGAAAATTGCCTGCTTTTGATATGCAAAATAGACGATACGACTCTACTTTCAAAAAGGGCGCCTATAAATTAAAAAATGATGAATATACCAAAGAACCTATCAAAGTTACAAATGGTTATGAAGTCATTAAAATGATTAATCATCCTAAAAAGGGTAATTTTGCTGATAAGCAAAAAGAATTAACTGAAGCAATTTATAATAAATGGGCTAGCAACTCTAGAATTATGAATAATGTTATCAGTCAAGTATTAAAAGAACAGCACGTATCAATTAAAGACAAAGATTTAAAATCAGCTCTTGATATGTATAAAGGTTCCAATAAAGCAAATTTTTAAATACTAAGAATTAATAATATATAGAAAAAACTCTATTAAATTTTGGTGTTAATAAGCCTCGATTTAATAGAGTTTTTAATTTGAATTAAGATTTTTAAAGGATTAGGCGCTAAATTGCTGAAATGCAATTTTAGTAGAACCAGTAAATGAGTTATTCCCGTAATCAACGGAAATTATTGGTAAGCCCTTATAGAAAGTCTTTTCACATTTCGCTCTCAAATTAAGCAAGATTTTGTGTATTTTAAATTCAATCATTAATTAAGGCAAACTCTATATCCTATGAAATGAGTCAACTATAGATCCAATTAAAGGCTTCCCTTTACCAATTGTCTATTAGACTTTTTCTACTTCAATCTTATTAATAGAGTATAGTTTCAAACTCATCGGTACGTTAATTTTAGGAAATTTCATCTTACTGCATTTTTATTTAAGTTATTTTTGTTATATAGGCAGCCTTAGACTATAGTTATTTTAATTACTACTTTGCTGCTTTAAAGTACAAAAAACCGAGACCCATTTCTGAATCTCGGAAGTAATAGTTTATTTTAAATATCTAATTTATTCTTTAATCTCAACCATCATTTCTTCTTCACGTTTTTGTTCAATCTTACGAAGCCATGGTAAAACGAAACCTAAACCAAATAATACGACAACTGTAATAATGTTCATCCATAATTGGTGAGTAAATGCCTTAGTACCAACAGCTACGTTTTGAGGAATAAATCCTAAAGTAGCACAGACAAAGGTAAATAGTAAACACCAAGAACCAACTGTTAACGCACCAGCCTTATTCTTAATGAAGACATAGCTTGAGTGGTATTTTTCTTGGTGCATTCTCATTGCAACAAAGGCAAAGAATACCCAACAAGTCTTGTATGGTGAGATAATTCCGTTTACGTTTAATAGCCAGTTATAAATGGTATTGATATTAGGTAAAGTTCCAGTTAATAAGAGCAAGAACAAACTAAGTCCAACAGTAAAGGTGTAACTGTGAATTGGACGGCCATTCTTGTTCTTCTTGGTCAACCATTTTGGCATGAATTTTTCGCCAACATCTCCGGCAAATACACGACTTGACGCATCTAATAATACGGCAAGTTGAGCCATCATAAAGATTGCTTGTACAACGGCGAAAATATACATCAATACCTTACCCATTCCTAAACTTTCACCTAAAAGTTGGAAAGCATAGTAAGGACCGTTCATCTTAAAGTCGTGTGGAATCTTGTGAGCGTTGAAGAACATTGCTAAAGCTAAGGTTCCAAAAATAGTCAAGAATCCTGTCATAATTGCAAGCATCCACATTGCTTTAGGAAAATCGCGCTTAGAATTCTTCATTTGTTGAACATATGGTGCAGCTAATTCTGCACCTGACATTGCAAAGATTAAAAGACCAGTAGTTGAGAAGTAGTTCAAACTAAATGATGGTTTAAATGCTCCCCAGTTAAATGGTTGAGTTGCAATATGGTGACCATGCATTACTGACCATGCAGCTAAGAGCACGAATAACATGGACATAATAAACATTGCTCCCCCACCAATTAAGGAAAGGATTTCTAACGAGTTACGTAATTTATTTTCTAATAAAATAAAGACCAAAATGATTACAAAAGTCAAAATTCCGAACCAGAAAGTTGACATCTTCTTGTCTAAGCTGTTGTTACCAAAGATTATCCAACTGAAAGAAACGATAACTGAGTTTGACACGTCAACGATATATGGCACACTCTGAACCCAATACATCCATGAAGTCCAATATCCTAAAGTATCATTTGTACTTCTTCTTACCCAGGAAGCAAGTCCTCCATCTTGATTATCAAAAGTCAAACTCATTTGACTACTGATTAATGCGTAAGGAATAACATAAGTAAATAGCAGAAAAATCCAAGAAATTACAACTGAAAGACCTTGGTTTTGAAATGGATAGAAGATATTTTCAAAACTAATAATCGTTACAAAGTCAATCAGCGCAATAACTGGCCAACTCATATAATGTTTTTTATTCGGTTCTAAATCATTAAAGACATCTAGTTTATCCAATTTTTAAATTCCCCCAAAATTAAAATATTTATCTAAATCCTATCTTCTAAGTTTGGAGGTTTCAAAACTATCATTAAAGTATTTGAATTCACTTGTAGAAATCCTTTATAAATCGCTATAATTTATGCCGTAGTAGTCTTGCAAATAAAATTTTGTACAAAAACGTCCGCACAAAATTATAAAGATTTCTAAAATTTTTGCAAGTCTATTTTAGAAAATATAGTAGGAAAACAAGGTGATTAAATGAATTTTCTAAAAATTGCATTAAGCAATCAACTTAAAAATAATGATTTTAATTCATGGCAAACTACTAATTTGAACGATGAAACTCAAGCTAGTGAACTTGCCGCTATTGTTGTAGCAGAGACTGATAAAAGTAGTCTTAAAACTGCTCAAGATTTACAAAAAAAATCAGGGCTTGGAATTCCTATTATTAAAGTTTCACATGAAACAATTTCTAATAATGAAAAAAATCAAATAATTGATGCCGCAAATCAATACACAGCAGAAATGGTTCCTGGCTTTTTAACTGATTTGGTCAATTTTGCAGAAGATCGTCCAGTTAGTTTTACTACACCAGGTCATCATAATGGCTTATATTACGAAAAACATCCGGCTGGAGTAGTATTTAATCGCT
The DNA here is from genome assembly GCF_014058685.1 of Lactobacillus johnsonii. Classification (NCBI taxonomy): domain Bacteria; kingdom Bacillati; phylum Bacillota; class Bacilli; order Lactobacillales; family Lactobacillaceae; genus Lactobacillus; species Lactobacillus johnsonii. The sequence continues at coordinate 1,926,607 of NZ_CP059055.1, forward strand.
TCTTTGGTAAAAACCTCATGTTTGCTGATACCAGTGATACAGTACCAGAATTAGGCGATACCATGACCCACGAAGGAACGCCTTTAACTGCTGAGCAAAAAGCCGCCGAAACTTACCACGCCGACAAAGTTTATTTCTGTACTAATGGAACAACGAGTGCAAATTCAATTTGTGCAAATGCACTATTAACTAAAGATGACTTAGTTCTTTTTGACCGCAATAATCACAAATCCCTCTATAACAGCGCCTTAGTAATGACTGGTGCCAAACCAGTATATATTCCAACTGATCGCAATGCTCTTGGATTAATTGGAGAAATGGATCCTAACTTCCTAAGTGAAGAAAAAATTCGCACTGAAATTGCTAAAGTTGACCCTGAAAAAGCTAAAGCTAAACGTCCATTTAGACTGGCTATCATTCAATCAGAGACATATGATGGACTCTTTTATGACGCAAGGTGGATGATTGATAAAATCGGTAAACTATGCGATTACATTCTTTTTGATTGTGCTTGGGGTGGATTCGAACAGTTTGTTCCAATTATGAATCACCTGTCTCCTCTCAACTTAGACTTTGGGCCAGAAGATCCGGGTATTTTAGTAACTCAATCACTTCATAAACAACAAGCTGGGATGGGCCAAGCCTCACAAATTTTGAAAAAGGATGCTCATATTAAAGGCCAGAAACGTTACGTTGATCATAAGCACTTTAACCATGCTTATCTTAAATTTGTTACCTCAAGTTACTCTTATCCCCTCTATGCCTCACTCACTGTTAACTCATATTTAACTAGTGGTGAAGGTAATAAAAAATGGTGGGATCAAATCTTACGCTTAGGAATTGAATGGCGGAAAGAATTAATTAGAAAATCAAAATTATTTAAGCCACTAGTAATTGATAATTTTGAAAATATTAGTACTGATGAATTAGCTACAAATGAAAAGTACTGTAATTTAGATTCTACTAATCTTTGGCATGGATTTAGCAAAATTGCGTCTGGTCAGGCCATGATTGATCCACTAAAAATTACTGTTGTAACGCCTGGAATTGATGTTAAAAATGCAAAATATGAAGAAACAGGAATTCCTGGACCAGTTGTCGCAGAATTTCTAATGGAGAAGCGGATTATTCGCGCAAAAGATGACCTATATTCTCTTCTTTTCTTATTAACGCCGGGAGATACGAAAGCTGAATTAGCTATCTTACTAAATGCATTCTTAGAATTTGAGCAGTACTATAACGAGGATGCACCTCTAGAAAAAGTGCTCCCTAAGCTAACTAAGGTATATGGTGCTCGCTACAAAGGTTATACCTTAAAACAGCTCTGCCAAGAAATGCATGAATATTACCGGGGAAATAATACCTTTACCCTCCAGCAAGAATTATTTGCGAAACCAGATATGCAAAATTATCAAATGACTCCCGAGCATGCTGACTATCTCTTTATGAAAAATAAAAGTGAACTAGTTAACTTAGAAGATGTTAAAGGTCGCATTGCTGCTGAAGGTGCCTTACCTTACCCACCAGGCGTGTTCATTGTTGCACCCGGCGAAAAATGGAGTGACATTGATCAAAAGTATTTTGAAGTTTTAGTAGGTGCTATCGAGCGTTTTCCAGGCTTTGTACCTGAAATTCAGGGAGTCTACTGGGATCAAAAATCAGATGGTAAAATAAGAGTACAAGCAGAAGTATTAAAGGAGAAATAAGTAATGGTTTTATCTTGGAAAGAAAACTTACCAACCGAATTAAAGGAAAAAGTCGATAAAGTCGATAAAATGATTGAACCTCGTCTAGAAGAAATTGATGAGCAAGTATTCTATAACCAACAACGTGTTTTGGATATATTTAGAAAGCATCGTGTTGGAGAAGAAGATTTAGTGCCTTCTACTGGTTACGGTTATGATGATGTTGGCCGTGATAAACTAGAAGCAATGTATGCCGACTATTTCAAAACCGATGATGCATTAGTACGCCCTCAATTCTCTTCAGCAACTCATGCTATTGCTGTTGGTCTATTTAGTATGCTCCGCCCTGGCGATACGCTCTACTACTTAACTGGTATGCCATATGACACTATTCAAGAAGTTATTGGCTTAGCTGGTGACAAACCAGGCAACATGAAAGAATGGGGTATTGACTTTAAGCACACTGATTTACTTGATAACGGTGAAGTTGACTATGAACAAGCTAGAAAAGACTTGCAAGATCCAAAAATTAAAGTTGTAACTATTCAACGTTCTCTTGGTTACGCTGTTCGTGCAAGCTTTACAATGGAAAAAATCAAGAAGATGCTTAAGTTTATTAAAGAAGTTCGTCCAGACGTAAAAATCTTCGTTGATAATTGTTACGGCGAATTTTCTGAATCAGAAGAACCAACTTTCTATGGTGCTGATATGATGGCGGGTTCTCTATTTAAGAATGCAGGTGCCGGAATCGTTAAAGCGGGTGCCTTCCTTGTTGGTAAAAAAGATCTCATTGAAGGAGCAGGCTCACGCCTTAACGTCCCTGGTGCTGGTAAAGGAGAAGGCGCTACATGGGGCTATTTAAGAGACATGTATCAAGGATTCTTTATGGCAGCTCACACTACTGGGGAAGCCTTAAAGGGTATGATTTATACTGCTGCTCTCTGTGAAGAAATGGGAATGAAAGTTGCACCTAAGTGGAATGATCCAAGAACTGATATCGTTCAAACTGTAACCTTCGGCGAACCAGATCCAATGGTTAAGTTCTGTGCTGCTATTCAACACTATTCACCGATGAACTCATTTGTTGATCCTATTCCATATCACCAAGATGGTTACGAAGATGACGTTGTTATGGCCTCAGGAAGCTTTACTGAAGGTTCTACGATCGAATTATCTTCAGACGGTCCAATGCGTCCGCCATACCGTCTTTACGTGCAAGGTGGTCTTTCTTATGCCCATGACAAGATTGCGATCACTCATGCTGTAGAAGAAACTTTCTATAAAAAAGATTAGTACATATTAGTATCCTTAAAAACGGTCAGTGAACATCATCCACTGACCGTTTTTTGGTCTCTTTATTAAGTTAATGCAAAATCATTTTTTCTTTAGTCTCTTCTACAAATCCACGACTCCGATATAATCTTTTCGCCTTGATATTTGTGGAAAAGACCTCTAAAAAAGCGGGACGTTCTAAGCAAGGAATTACAGTGTCCAGTAATTTACCACCAATTCCTCTTCCTTGAAATCCATTTAACACATAAATATAGCCTAGTTCGTTTTCTCTAAAAGCCACAAAACCTACTATTTTGCTATCAATCACAGCCACATAAATTGTTTCCGAAAACAGTTCCTCTTTATACACTGCCACTTCAAGTGGAGCATACAGATCAACCGCATTACCTACAATTAATTCTTGCATTCTGGCTTGATCATGTACTTTGCATAATTGAACATAGTCTATATTTTTATATTTCGCTGATTGTAAAATTAAATTGAACACTTGATAAAAAATAAAAAGTCCATTCGGACCTGTTTGATAGAATGTTAATAACCACAAAAACTTTCTATTGGAGGTCAAAATGGACTCTTTACATTCTACCATGAACCAGCACGTTAAAGGCAAGCATTTATCATTTGAAGAGCGAGTTATTATTCAATTGCGTTTGAAAGATGGCTATTCTTTGCGTGCAATTGCCCGTGAACTTAACTGTTCTCCTTCTACTATCAGCTATGAGGTTAAGCGTGGCACTGTAAAACTGTATCATGGTAAAGTCAAAAAATATAAGGCTACTCAAGGGCATGATGCATATAAAGCTCATCGTAAAAATTGTGGGCGCAAATCAGACTTTCTCAGGAAAGCTCAATTCATGCGCTATGTCCACAAGCATTTTTTTAAAGATGGCTGGTCGCTTGATGTGTGCAGTAATCGTGCTACTGCTGTTGGCGAATTCGCTAGCAGCGATGTTGTCTGCACCAAAACTCTTTATAATTACGTTGATCAAGGCTTATTAGGAATTTATAATTACGACTTGCCAGAGAAGCTTAAACGCAATACTAAGCTTCATCGTATTCGCAAAAATAAGAAAAAACTTGGCAGAAGCATTGAAGAACGTCCTAAAGAGATCAATAAACGTAATGAATTCGGTCATTGGGAATGCGATTTAGTTCTCGGACATAAGAGCAAAGATGATGAGGTACTGCTAACCTTATCTGAGCGTATGAGTCGTGAGTTTTTAATTCTTCGTATTCCTGACAAGACTTCTGTCAGTGTCATGCAGGCCTTTAAAGAACTCCAAAGGCAATACAGCGAACATTGGAATGATATTTTTAAAACCATTACCACTGATAATGGCTCAGAGTTTGCAGATCTTTCCAACCTAGAAAAAGTATCCAATACACTGGTTTACTATGCCCATCCTTACACTTCTTGTGATAAGGGAACAGTTGAAAGACACAATGGTCTTATTCGCAGATTCATTCCTAAGGGAGAAGCAATAGCTAACTATTCTTTACAAGACATCATTAATATTGAAACCTGGTGCAATTCTTTGCCAAGAAAGATACTGGCCTATCATACACCAGATGAAATCTTTGAAAGAGAATTAGATCTAATCTATCAAGCAGCTTAACTAAAAGTGTTCAATTTATTATTGCAATTTGCGTATTTTTATATTTTCTAATAATTACTTCTTCTGACATAACTAACCTAATTTCTATTTAAAACATCAGGAGAAATAAACTCCTGATTAATGGCCAAATTGGCTAGCTTTTCTACGTAATCTCATTATCTTACCTGCTTTCTTATTTTTAACAATATTAATATATTATTAATATCATTGTCAATATTTAATTTAAAATTAATATATTTTTGCATCCATTAAAGTTTTTTGTTAGGGTGGAAGATATACTTATATTTTTTAAGGAGGACTTTTTCGAGTTAATCTAAGTGCTTTAACTCATATTATGCAAAAAGAAAATTTGAACAATACAAATACTATCAAAGAAAAAAAGAACTATAAAAAGGCTCCGCTGATGCCCATTCATCTACGGGTATTTACTGCTGTATTATTAGGGCAAATTGCCTGTGGTTTTTCCCTAGGTATTTCTGGGACTGCTCTTTCTAGCGCAAGTAAATATATTACAATCAGTGATCTATGGACTGGATTAATTGGTGCCGGATCTTTAATAGGTTTAGCGGGAAGCATCTTAATTGGACGCCTATCTGATAAAATTGGCAGACGAAAATTATTAATGCTAAATATGTATATCCTAGGATTTCTATCATTAACCCAATTGTTAACTAATAACTTAATACTTATTTTTATTATTAGAATTCTGATTGGTTTAATGATTGCTGTCGACTATACAGTGGGAAATGCTCTCTTAACAGAATGGCTGCCTAAAGGCGAAGATAGTAAAAGACAAAGCCATCTTCTTATTTATTGGACCATTGGATTCATTGCTTCATATTTAACAGGAACCTTTATTACTGGCTTTGGTTCTTATAATTGGCAAATCGTTTTATTTACCGGTACAATTCCAGCGTTTATTGCCGCTATATTTAGATCCATTTTCCCCTTACCTGCTTCACCAAGTTGGCTTGCTAGTCGTGGTAAAGTGAAAAAAGCTAACAAAGTTATCAAAAAACATATGGGACATAAATGGGGCCTTCCTCAAAAATTAAAAAAGGCTAAACCCGTCAAGGAAGTCTCTTGGACAATATTATTTTCCAGGAAATATTTGCGACAAACTTTAGTCGGTGGCCTTTTCTATGCTTGCCAAGCCTTTGCATTCTTTGGTATCAGTATTTTTCTTCCGATTCTCTTACAAAGTATGCATGTTACTGATCAAAAAATTTCTGGCATTATCTATAATGGCGGTATGTTCATTGGGGTACTTTTTGGAATTTTAATTTTTAACAAAATTAGTCGACGTGCATTTTTAATTAGTAACTTTTTACTCTCAAGTCTCTTGATTGGTTTCCTAGCAATCAATAAAAATATTAATTCCAATATTCAATTGATTATCTTTTGTATATTTGCAATTGTTTTATCGTCTGGATTAGTACTTGACTACCCTTATCCAACTGAGCTATTTGATATTAAAGTTCGAGGAACAGGAGTTGGAACTTGTATCACGATTAGTCGTTTTGGGGCAGCAGCTGGTACTTTCCTATTGCCTATTTTAACTAATCTAGGTGGAGCACATCTGGCAATGATCACTTGTGCTTTTGTTCTCTTTGCTGCCTTTATCATCTGCTTAATCTGGGCTCCTGAAACTTCACCCCAATTCAAACAAAATAATTGATTTGATACTACTTTTTTCTAAAATTAAGTATTAGAAAGGATTAGGGTGATTTCTATGGTAAAAATGACAATTAGCCAAGATGCAATCGATTTTCTTAAAAACCGTGGTTATAACAAACATGAAATACTTTTAATTGTTGATGGCGGTGGTGGCGACTACTCAATTGAAGGCGGATCATGTAATATCGGAATGGATTATTCATTAATCTCACTTGATACAATGAAGCACGATCCACGCTACTCAGTAAAAATTGAAAATAATGCTAATTTTGAAATTTATACTTCGGATTACGATTTAGCGTTTCTCGGTGATAACTTGATTCTTGATATTCACGATACTACCTTACGTTTACGTAATGATTCGGGCATCTTAACTGGCGCCGTAAAAATAGCAAAGGCAAGTTTTTTAGCAGAAAGAGCTAAAGAAGGAATTATTGATCAAAAAAATTGTTAATAAATAACTTTTACTCTCAAATATAATTTTGAGAGTTTTTATTTACTTTAAGTAGGTAGTAAACAAAAAAGTTCTGCATTTATTTTCTAAAACACTCTCTAAAAACAAGAATCCTATCTTGCTTGATCAATTTAGACATAATAACGCCAAAAAAATTCATGGCCTAATTTTGAGTGACACTACACTATCGCATATTATTAAATAGCTTTTTCTACGTAAAGCAAATCGCTATACAGACTTTTATATATTTGATTTTTAGAGCTTAATATTTTTTACAAAGTGGGTTTATTTTTCTTCTAATTTTAAAATCGGATCAAAGTATGCCAATTTGGTGTAATCAACTGCTCCTCCATCAGTAATAGCCAAATCTGGAATTGCTGTAATAGGTAAAAATGATAAATAGAAAATTGGATCAGGCAAATCACTACCAATTGCTTTAGCAGCTTCTTCTAGTTCCCTTTCTTGCTCGGCTAATTTCTCCGGTTCTAAATCAGAAACAATGCCTGCTACTGGTAATGGTAAAAATGATACAACTTGACCATCAACTACAACAACTTGGCCACCTTGTTTTTCAATTAAGGCATTCACCGCTAATGCCATATCCTCATAGTTGACACCAGCTACTACAATATTGTTATCATCTGGTGAAGCAGTAGTAGCAATTGCACCTTTTTTAAAGGACCATCCTGAAATAAATCCCTTAGATTGATTTTGATTAATTCCATATCTTTCAATCACAGAGACAACAGCCACATCTTTTTCAACACTAGGTTCAATTACTCCATCTTTAATATCTAGAGTAACATCTTTTCTCTTCCTTACAAATGGTCCAATACTATTGATTGTTTCTACTTTAGCCGTACCTTCATTCACAGGAACACAATACTTAAAGTCATCAGCTTTCATAAGCGGATGTTTAACTGTCTTACTTAATTCTGCATTTCTAGTGGGAACTTGATAATTAAATTCATTTTTATGATTTAAAGTAATAATTTCTCCTTTACTGATAACTGTTTCAACATTGAAAGTACCAGGTTGATCAATTAATAGAATGTCAGCATCTTTGCCAGGAGTAATTGAACCAACATAATCATCAATCTTATAAGCTTCAGCCGCATTAATAGTAGCCATTTGAATTGCAGCCATTGGACTAACACCTGCATTAATTGCAATGCGAACCATATGATCAATATGCCCATGTTCTAAAATTCCACGTGCATTTACATCATCGGAGCAGAAACTAGTATGACGCCTTACTCCAGATGCACCTTCAGTAATCGCACGAATATTTTCTTTTAAGAATTTAGTAACTGCGGATTCTCGAATTACTACATGAACTCCTTTACGTGCTTTTTCTAAAAATTCTTGATGATCATAACTCTCATGATCAACTCTTACCCCACTCATTAGGAATTCATTTAATTCTTTCCCACGAGCCATTGGTGAACAACCAAATATTGCTTGATGATTATTTCTAGCCAACGTCAAAGCATCTAGTGTAGTTGAGTCTTTAGTTTGAACAGCTTCGCGAACAGTTTCCCAGACACCCCAGCATCTAGGATCTCTCTGATATTTCTCATGATCTTCACTAGTTACATCGTAAGCAATAGTAGACTTAGGAATAGTGTAAGGTGTGCGATATGGCAAGCCCCAAAATACCTTTAAAGGCGATTGATCTACCTCTTTAAAAATATCCTTTAATCCGTCTACTCCAATAACAGAAATATATTCATCAAATCCTGTAACAATACTAGTGGTTCCATGTGGTACCACAGCTTGTGCAAAACGAGTCATACTCATCTTGCTACATTCCACATGAATATGACAATCAATTAACCCAGGAACCAAATATTTATCAGTTGCGTCAATAATTCGAGTATTTTCACCAATATAGTCTTTAATATCAGAATCAACTGCAATAATACGTTTTTTATAAATGGCTACATTAGCTGGATAATATTCTTCAGTATTTACGTTAACCAACGTCCCACCAATTATCACCATATCTGCTTTAATTTTTGCAGCCCCTGCATCAATATATTCACTTAGTAATTCTTTTGTTAGCATCATTAGCTCCTAGGCAAAATATTCAAAACATATAATAAGATAATAAAAATGACCAGCATCAACCACATTAAAGGACTAACTTTCTTACGCTTGCCAGCGGCTGTCATAAACAAAGGATAGGTCAAAAATCCAAAAGCAATACCGTAACAAATATTGTAGGTTAATGGCATCCCTAAAATCACAAGAAACGACGGTAAAGCCACTTCCAATTTATCCCACTGAATTTCTTTTAAAGAAGAAGCCATTAAAACCCCAACTATGATTAAAGCAGGTGCAGTAACATTTGAAGTTACAACAGTTAAAAATGGCGAAAAGATCATACTTAACATGAAAAGCAATCCAGTAACAACCGCTGTTAAACCTGTCTTTCCTCCAATAGCAATCCCAGCAGAAGATTCAACATAAGCTGCTGTAGGAGTAGTCCCCATAACTGAACCACCTAACATAGAAAGTGAGTCAGCCATCAATGCACGACCAATTCTAGGCATCTTGCCATTTTTCATAATACCTGCTTGCTGAGCCAAGCCGATCAATGTACCTGCAGTATCAAAAAATGCAACCAAGAAGAAAATTAGGACAACAGCCCACATCTGTGGACTAGTCATTGCTGAAAGATTCATAATTCCTATGCCAAGAGTTGGTTTTAAACTTGGCGCAAGAGAAATAAATTGACTAGGCATTTTAATTAAGCCAGTTCCTAAGCCAAGAAGAGTCGTAGCAACTAATCCATAAAAAATTGAGCCAGGAATTTTTTTAGCCATTAAAATCCCAGTGAAAAAAAGACCAAAAATAGTTAACCAAGTTGTAGGAACAGTAAATGAACCAATTCCTACTAAAGAAGATTTATTGGCGACAACCAATCCACCTCCTTGTAAACCAACAAAAGCAATAAATAACCCAATTCCAGCTGCCATGGCATATTTCAGATCTTGAGGGATTGCATCAATGATTTTCTCACGTATCTTAAGAAATGAGATCATTGTAAACAAAACTGAAGCTACAAAAACACCTGCCATCGCTTTTTGCCATGGAATACCCATAGCTAAAACTACCGAATAAGTGAAAAAAGCATTGTCCCCTAAACCTGGCGCAATTGCAATAGGATAGTTAGCTAAAAATCCCATCAAAAAACATCCCAGAATTGCAAATAAGGCAGTTGCTGTAAATACTGCCCCCTTATCCATACCAGCTGCACCTAAAATACTTGGGTTAACAAATAAAATATATGCCATAGCCATAAACGTTGTTAAACCAGCCATGCTTTCCTGCCTAACTGTAGTCTTATTCTCTGAAAGATGAAACACTCGATCCAGGACTCCAGTCAAACCATTTGCGTTAACTCTTTCTTCCAAATTTTTTACCTCCGAAACAGTAAATAAACAAACTTAACTCGATTCGAATTATCACATACATTTTTAAGCGATGCAAGTTTAATAATTCGTGTTTTAAGCTTGACTAAATAAAATTTAATAGATACTATGTTTGTAAATCGTCAAAAAAAGAACATTTATTTTGGAGGTTATTGTAAATGTCTGTAAAGGTTAGTAAAGAATTTGTACAAGGTTTACCTAAGGCGGAGCTTCACGTTCACATTGAGGGTACTTTAGAACCCGAATTAAAATTAAAACTTGCTCAAAGAAATCATGTTGATATTGGTCAATCTACTATTCAAGAAGTTAAGGATTCATACAAATTTACTGATTTAGCATCATTTTTAGCAGTTTATTATCCTGCAATGAATGTCTTAGAAACAGAACAGGATTTCTACGACTTAGCAATGGACTATTTACATCGTGCTGCCAAAAATAATGTTCGTCATGTTGAAATATTCTTCGATCCACAGGCACACACTAGTCGTAACATACCTTTTGAAACCGTAATCAATGGTTTATACAAAGCAACCGTTGATGCACGTGCTCTTAATATTGATGCGCGCTTAATTATGTGTTTCTTACGTGATTATTCACGTGAATCTGCTCGTAAAACATTAGAAGAATCTCTAAAATATCAGGATAAATTTATTGGAATAGGACTTGATTCTGACGAACACAATAATCCACCAATGAAATTTTTTAATCAATTCACTGATGCTACTACTCATAATCTTCACATTACAGCACATGCAGATATTGACCAAAAAAATTCTATTGAACATATCAGAGAGCTTCTTGAAGTAATCGGTACTGAAAGAATAGATCATGGAACTAATATTGTAGAAGATCCAGACTTAGTTGAATACGCTGCTAAAAATGAAATTGGTTTTACCGCTTGCCCTCTTTCTAATTCTTTTGTTTCTCCTGAAATGAAAGGTAAAGAAATACTTGAACTATTAAATAAAGGTGTAAAAGTCTCTATTCACTCTGATGACCCAGCTTATTTTGGTGGTTATATTTCTGATAATTACTATGCCCTTGCTAAAAACTTTGATTTAAATAAAGATCAAATCGTCCAATTAGCTAAGAACTCTTTTGAAACTTCATGGATTAGTAATGAACAGAAAGCTCTATACCTAAAGCAAATCGATGATTATGTAAGAGTAAATGAATGATAAAAATATTTTTACCATCAAACATATAAAGTCTCGACAAACACAAAAAGAGAATCCTTTGATATCAATGTCATTAAGTTACGACATCGTTTAATATCAGGATTCTCTTTTTTACATATTGATTAAAGTACACGTGGTGCTAATTAAATCGTTTTAGTTAGCAAAAAAGGAGTCGCGTAACCTTGACTCCAAAATAAAAAGTACATAAGACTTATTTCTATAAAGTTTTATTATCTACATAAATTAGAATGGGTACTCATCCCAATTAAATATATTTACCCCTATGCCGATTTTTAAATCAACTAGTCGAAAAACTTTACTCATCTAGCCGTTTCTCTAATTCAGGATAAGACATTGTTCCCTCTAATTTATTAGTTTTTAAATCATCTATTGCTTCTTCAATAGAGTTCATTGTTTTCACATTAGGAATGTCCCGATATTTTGGAAGAGCAGGATCTGCTAACGCTTTGCTAGCCTTTTGTTTTATACCGGCTGAGATTCTATTATCAACTCTTGTGTCCACCTTGATCACCTCTATAATAGATGACTCATAAAGACCTTATTTAACAAAAAAGACGGTCACTAAGACCGCCCACGCTCTGCATGACTAAACTCATGTTTCGCAATATCTTTATTCCTAATTTTATTATACCACTGGCAATTGTAAAGTCGGTGATTTTTATTTGCCGAAAACTCATTAGAATCAACTCGACTTCTTATCTTTTTTATTCGTTCATCAAATTATTTTATACTCTACTGCAAAGATATTGATATACGCTTAATTCTTTTCTTCCCCCCCCAGTGCTTTTTTCGAAAAAATGTTATATCATTAGAATCAATAATTTAGAAAAGGACATATTGCTATATGATGCTAATTGTATTTTAGTCTCAAGGGACTAATTTACCTTCCCTTGAGAAAACCAAATTTAAAATCTATTTTCTTAAGGAGAAAAATAAAAATTGAATAATACTGACGAAATCGAATTTTCACGTGTACGTAAACTTGTAGCTCACTATGCTGTTTCACCAGAGGCTAAGGAGAAAATTTTAGCTCAACCACTTGCAAATAAGTTAGTCAAAGCAAATGCGTTATTAGATGAAACGGAAGAAATGGTCTGGATTTTAGATCACGGCCTACACATCCCTTTTATTAATTCAGATGCTTTTACCCCAATTATCAATAAAGTGAAAAAGGGATATATCTTAAAGCCTCGAGAACTAGAACAAGTTGCCGACTTTATACGGGTTACCCGCTTATTAGTACGCTTTTTTGATAAACAAAGAAGTAACGTTCCGATTATGGCAAGCTATTGTGATAGTCTAACTATTCTCGATAAATTAGAAGAAGTAATTTATCGAGATATTGAACGCGGAGAGGTTTCAGATCGAGCCGATAAAGATCTGACTAAACTACGCCAAAGAAGTAGTAAATTAAATACAACTATCAAGGAAACTCTACAGAAATACTTGCAGACAAAAAAGTACCAATCAATGTTGCAAGATTTTCAGATTATTCAAAAAGATAATCACTATACTCTTCCTGTTAAGACAAGTTTTAAGCATACTTTTGGTGGAAATATTATTGATCAATCTAATAATGGGACCACTGTTTTCATTGAGCCAACCAAGATAATTCATCTTACCCAAGAAAAAACTACAGTCGAAAATCAGATTTACTTAATTGAATCTCAAATTTTGGGAAATTTAACAGCAAAAATCTATAATGAGCTAACTCATTTTGAAGCCAATCTTACTGTTATTGTTGATCTAGATTGTATCTTAGCACGCGCAAAATATTCGCATGCTATTGGTGGCAAACGACCAATTTTAAATGAACAAAATGAGCTTCAATTGAACGGAATGAAGCATCCCTTGTTAAGTAATCCCGTTCCTCTATCCCTTAAGTTAGATCCAACTAAACATGGCTTAATTATTACTGGACCGAACGCAGGTGGGAAAACTGTCACACTCAAAACTGTTGGCTTAGCCACTGCAATGACTGAATTTGGTCTCTTCTTACCTAGTGCAGCACCGTGTTCCATTCCGCTTATAACAGAAATTTATACTTCAATTGGTGATCATCAAGACTTAGATAACTCTCTCTCAACATTTTCTGCTGAAATGAAAAAGATGGCAGAGATTGTTCAAAAGGTCACCCCAAGCAGTCTGATTTTGTTAGATGAATTAGGTAGTGGAACGGATCCCAATGAAGGTGCAGCTCTTGCCATTGCTATTTTACAAACCCTGCAACTAAAAGGTTGCCTCATCTTAGCAACCACTCACTATAGCGCTATAAAAGATTATTCAACTACAAATCCTGCTTTTATTACGGCAGCAATGGATTTTGACTTACAAACTCTACATCCCACCTATAAACTACTTTTAAATCAAGTAGGCGCCAGTCGTGCTCTCTGGATTGCAGAAAAAAGTGGTATGTCAGAAGCCGTACTGTTAGAAGCTAAAAATTTTTTAAACACGGGAATCTTTCCTCTAAAACAAGCTAATCTTAAATTTAAGAATAAGCCGAAAAAAGTTAAATCCCTACCTTCTTTTAAAAAGGGTGATCGAATTAAAGTACCAAAATATCACCAAGAAGTACTCTTTTATGAGAATGCTGATATAGCGAATCAGATTGTGGTTTTCGTTAATAGAACTTTTGAGACTGTACCCTTAAAAGGAGCAAAATTAGTTCGAAAAGCTGAAGAACTTTATCCTGCAGGTTATAACCTTGATTTATTATTTGTTCAAGATTGGCAAGAATATAAACTAAACAAGGATTTAGATCGCGGTTCTAAAAAGGCCTGGAAGAAGTTGAAAAAGTAATAACACAACTATTTAAATAATTATAAAAATAAGCTCTCCAGCTTACTTTAAGCTAGAGGGCTTATTTGTGTTTATTCAGATATTTTTATCCATCAAATTCTACGCCTTGCAGTTCTTTCATTGCATCATAAGCAGCTGATCGTTTATTATGATCGACTCCCAGAATTAATAAATCTCCTGCTACAATTACGGTATCTCCGTGAGGAATTATTTCTCGACTTCCTCTTCTAATAGTTCTAACAAGTACATTATCTGGCCATTTAATATTCTTAATTTCCTGATCTACTAACTTACTATTTTCATATACTGGGATATCTAATTCATCTTCTTCACCTGATATCGGCTGTAAACGTGTTTCTGGCAGCATGGCAGCTGCTAAACTATCATAAATTGGCTTTCCACCAAGAATTTGATCAATTAAAAGTGCAATAAATGCCACAACAGCTAGTGGCATTAAGTGAAGAAGAGACCCCACCATTTCAGTAATCAAAATTATTGCTGTAAATGGAGCGCGAATTATCGCTGCAAAATAACCTGCCATTGAAAAAATTATTAAGTTAATAACTAAGTGTGCAGGCATTAAGCCAAGTTGTACCATTAATGTGCCATAGGTTGCTCCAATTAGAGCCCCCATAGTTAAAATTGGTAAAAATATACCACTAGGTAACCCGGAATCATAAGAAATAATGGAAAAGGCGATTCGCATTACATAGTAAAACGCTAAAATTCCAACTAGTGCCCATCCACTTTGAGTGAGCATTTTTTGTAAAGATAAAATCAAACGATTACCTGGTCCAGTAATTAATGGCCAATAATACATAATTGGAATTAAAAGTGCTAATGGAATTAAACCATGTAGCCAACGTGGTAACCAGGTAATTTTTAAATAGACTTTTTTTAATCCAAATAAACCTTTTTTATATAAATGGCCCAATAATCCAAGAATAATTCCTAAAATTACCAAATGCCAGTACAAATAAATTGGAAATGAATGATCATATGGCATCCCTAAAGCATGGTGTAAGCCAAAAAAGTAGGACACCATAAAATTAGCGGCAATTGCTCCTACCAAGGAATTCATCCAAACTCGCGGAGAAAAATTATGAAAAATTTCTTCTAAAACAAATAGTGCTCCGCTCAATGGTGCTCCAAATGCAGCTGACAAACCACTGGCAGCTCCCGTTGCAAGTAACACCCTTTGATTGTATTTACTTTGTTTTAGCTTCTCACCCACTCCTTGGCCAATGGATGAACCAAGTTGAAGGGATGGTCCCTCAGGTCCTAGAAACAAGCCTGTTCCAATTACTAAGATTCCCCCGATGAGCTTTCTCCACAAAATCTGCCACCATTTAAGTTGGAGCTTACCTTGAAGCTGTAATTTAACTTCCGGAATACCGGATCCTCCAACGTGTGGATACTGTTTAACAAAATATCCCGCTATGATCCCTACTGCGGCTAACCCAAGAACAATTGCAACAAACCAAACTGGATTATTATGGGCCTCTTTAAAAAGATAGAGCCAAAAAGCAGACGTCTTTTCAATTCCAAATCTAAATAGTCCAACTACGGCACCTGCAATTAGTCCTACAATTAATGCCTGCAGCATCAATTTTAGATTATCTTTTTCTTCTTTCCTCATTCTTACTTACCTACATCCCTATTTATTAGATACTGCTTTATTTTAACGCAAAAAGTCACTACATCTGTAGTGACTTTTTTAGTTTCATGTGAAACATTGTTATTTTTCTTCGTACCATTCAGTATGGAAAGTACCTGGACGATCATTTCTTTGGTAAGTGTGAGCACCAAAGTAATCACGTTGACCTTGAATAATGTTTTGAGGTAAGCGTGGATTAAAAATAGATTCCAAGTAATTCAAAGCTGCACTAAGAGTTGGAGTTGGTACGCCAGCATCAGCCGCAATTTTAACCACATCTCTAAGAGCGCCAATATTTTCTTTCTTTACCTTATCAAAAAATGGAGCCTTGAATAAGTTAGGCAAGTCTTTATCAGCATTATACGCAAACTTAATATCATGAAGCATTTGTGAGCGGATGATACATCCAGCTTCCCAGTTTTGGGCAATAGTTGAATAGTGCAAGCGCCAGTTATAAGCTTTTGCAGCCATCGTTAATTGCTCAAATCCTTGACCATATGAAACAGCCATAGCTAAGTATAAGGCTTTTGCAAGTTGATCAACTAAGTCCTTTGGAGCTTTCTCTGGGTCAATCTTTGGTTCAGGATCATTTCTCAAAGTTGCTTTTGACATAAAACGAGCAAGAACGGCTTCTGCAATTACAGTAATTGGAGCACCTAAACGAATTGCATCTTCAAGCATCCAGTTACCAGTTCCCTTATAAGAAGCTTCATTTAAGATATGATCAATAATATGATCATCAGTTAAGTTATCCTTTTGTTTTAAGACCTTAGAAGTGATTTCAATTAAATAAGCTTGTAAACCACCCTTATCCCAATTCTTAAAGATTTCACTCATTTCATCGTTTGAATAATGACCAACGGTGCGGAGAACATCGTATACTTCAGAAATAATCTGCATAATACCATATTCAATACCATTGTGAACCATCTTCACATAGTGACCACTACCTGCTGGTCCAATGTATCCGACACATGGTTGACCAGTTGGAGTCTTGGCAGCCATAGCTTCAAGGATTGGCGCTACTTCTTCATAAGCTTTTTCATCACCACCTGGCATTAAGGCAGGACCGTTCAAAGCTCCTTCTTCACCGCCAGAAACACCCATACCAATGAAGTGAATACCATGCTTTTCCATTTCCTTATAGCGACGATTAGTATCATGGAAATTAGAATTACCACCGTCAATTAAAATATCGCCCTTATCTAAAAGAGGCAATAGTTTTTGTAAAGTTTCATCAACTGGTTTACCAGCCATGATTTGAATCAAGATTTTTCGTGGCTTTTCTAGTGAATTAACAAATTCTTCCCAAGTATAAGTTGGCTTTAAATTCTTATCTTCATATTTTGCTAAAGCATCAACCTCTGGCTTATCAATTGAAAATCCAGAGACAGAGTAGCCATGATTTTTAACGTTTAAGGCAAGGTTTTTCCCCATAACGGACAAGCCAATAACCCCAAATTGTTGCATATTTTTGCCTCCACATATTTAATAAAATTCGTTCATCTACTAGTATACTTTTTTATTATGAATTTCGCACAATTTTGCTTACTTTTTATTAAAAAAATAAAGAGTCCAGCTATGTGAACTCTTTATTTAATTATTTCCTAGGAAATTAATGGCGTGATGCACCTGATGAAGCATCTTCTTTAGCTTCAACTGGCTCTGCTTCAGTATGTTCAGATGCACCAGAAGCAGCATCTGCCTCAACTCCATACTTACCAGCAAAGTAACTAAATGGCTTCAAAGCTTGAGCATCATATTTAGCAACGAAAGCTGGATCGTCTAAAGTATTTAATTCAGTTGAATATGGCATGTCATGAGTAATCTTACAGTCGATCAAAACTGGTCCTTCCATTTGTTGAGCAGCAGCTACTGCGTCTTCAAATTCTCTCTTAGTACGAACAGTAAAGCCTTTTACATTCATACCTTCAGCAGACATAGCCCAATCATTATCAGGAAGTTTTACACCAGATAATGGTTGATGAGACTCATCGACTTGTTCCGCTTCAATATAACCCAAAGTTTCATTTGTGAAGACCACATTAATAATATGCATATTGTAGCGTGCTTGGGTTAAAAGCTCTTGGTTCATCATGGCAAAGCCACCATCACCAGCTAAGTTCCAAACCTCACGCTTTGGATAAATAGTAGCAGCGGCTAAAGCAGCTGGAGCACCATACCCCATAGTTGCATATAAGCCGGAGGTAGTCCATTTCTGATCATCATGTAGGTGCATCAAGCGATCAAAGTTAATATTTACATTACCTACATCTACTGCAAATACGGCATCATTAGCAGCCTTTTTATTGATTACATCAAAAATTGGTTCTACTCTCATTGGGATTTCGTCTGAATCATTAAAGCTCTCAAGCCAAGCTTCCCAGTTTTCACGATCAGCAAGAGCAGCCTTGTATAATGGAGATTCTGCACGCCCTTCACCTGCTTCAATTAAGGCACGTAAAGTTTTCTTGGAGTCAGCTAACATTGGAACAGTTACAGCATGACGCTTACCCAATCTTTCTGAATTAATATCAATTTGAATTACTTTTGCCTTAGGATTGAAGAAGAAGATAGAGAATGGTGAATTGTTACCAACCCAAACTACTAAATCGGCATGAGTTTGAATGTCATTACTTGGCTTAGCACCCACACGACCAATTGAACCCATATATGCTGGGAACTCATCCTCAACAATTCCTTTTCCTAAAACTGATGAGACTAATGGCATCTTAAATTTATCAGAAAATTCCTTTAACTCTGCACTAGCATCTTGGGCACCATGACCAAAGTAAATAATTGGATTTTTAGCTTCTTTAATTAATTCAAGTGCTTTATCAATTTGTTCCTTGCGTGGTGCTGGGAAATTAGGAACAATCTTGTGTGCTGCAGCATTATTACGGAAGTTATCTTCAATCTTATCCCAACCAAAATCTTTCGGTAAGATTAAAACAGCTGGACCCTTCTTTTGATAAGCTTGACGAATTGCTTCATCCATTAAAACTGGAATAGCTTCCGCTGTCTTTGCTTGGTGATTCCAAACAGCGACTGGATCAAACCATGGCTTTTCATCAAAAGCTTGGAAGAAATCAATATCTTGACGACTTGTTGGAACATTAGCAACAATTGCAACCATTGGTGTCTTGTCATATTTTGCATCATAAAGTCCATTCATTAAGTGAACGGCACCAGGACCTGCAGAACCAAAACAAACTCCTACTTTTCCACTAATTTTGTATTCAGCAGAAGCTGCTAAGGCACCAGCTTCTTCATGTCTTACTTCAATAAACTTTATCTTATCTCGCCAATTATGAATTGCATTCATTGTTGAGTCAAATGAGCCGCCTGGAAAACCGTATATATGGTCAATACCCCAGTCATATAAGACTTGGAACATTGCATCTGAGCCACTAATCTTTGTCATAGTCTATAAGCATCTCCTTAATGTTTTTTCTTACACCTTGATTAAAGCACATTTGTAACACAATTGAAAGCGGTTGCTGTGACTACTAGTCCTGTATTTACTCATTATCAAAAATAATTAATTCACAAACTATTTACTCTTCTTTCACAACTTATCATTAGGTAGCAACTTTAAACTGTGATTAAGTGATCATACTCAACAAAAAAAGCAAAAAAATTTTTTATTTTTTTTGCTTTAAAACTAATTATTTATTTTTCACTTTTGCAATTCGGCCTTGTTGAATATATGCCGTTAATATTGCCAAATCAGCTGGATTTACACCAGAAATTCTTTCAGCTTGAGCAATTGACTCAGGACGAATCTTTTCAAATTTTTGACGTGCCTCAGTTGCCAAACTTGGAATTGCGTTGTAGTCAATATCTACTGGAATTTTCTTTGATTCAAGTCGATGCAAACGATCAACCAAGGTCTTTTCCTTCTTGATATAACCTTCATATTTCAATGCAATTTCAACTTGTTCTTTCACATAACGATCAGTAGCTAAAGTTTCACCACTTAATTTTTCAACTGCGTCAAAAGTTACACGTGGTCGCTTCAAAAAGTCTGCGCCGCTAACTCCTGCATTCAAACGATCTTGCTTAACACTAGCTAAATATTCTTGAACCTCATCAGTAGGGTGAATGGTAACTTTCTTAATAGCTTCCATTGCCTGGGAAATAGCTTGCTTTTTATCTTGGAATTCCTTATAACGATCTTCTGAAATCAAGCCTAATTCATGACCTTTTTCAGTCAAACGCAAATCTGCATTATCGTGACGAAGAAGAAGACGATATTCTGCCCGGCTAGTTAGCAAACGATATGGTTCATTTGTTCCTTTAGTTACTAAGTCATCAATTAAGACCCCAATATATGCTTCATCACGTTGTAAAGTAAATCCAGGCTTATTTTGAGCACTTAAGGCTGCATTGATACCAGCAATTAATCCTTGACCGGCTGCTTCTTCATAACCCGATGTTCCGTTCATTTGACCAGCAGTGAAGAGGTGCTTAATATTTTTTGTCTCTAATGTATGCTTTAATTGCCAAGGTTCAATTACGTCATATTCAATTGCATATCCTGGGCGCATTAATTCTGCTTTTTCTAGACCAGCAACACTATGAAGCATCTTCAATTGTACTTCTTCAGGCATTGAAGTAGAAAAGTCACCTACGTATATTTCCTTAGTATGGCGTCCTTCTGGTTCCAAGAAAATTTGGTGACGATCTTTATCTGCAAAACGAACTACCTTATCTTCAATTGAAGGACAGTAACGTGGGCCTACACCCTTGATAACCCCAGAAAACATTGGAGCACGATCAAGATTTGCACGAATAATATCATGCGTTACGGTATTAGTGTAAGTCATATAACAAGACATTTGATCTTCTAGGTAATCACTATCTTTGCTAGTGTAAGAAAAATGTCTTGGTTCTTTGTCTCCAGGCTCTTCTTGAGTTTTTGAATAATCAATAGTATTTCCATCCACTCGAGGAGGAGTACCAGTCTTAAAACGACGTAATTTAAAGCCTAACTTTTCAAGATTTTCAGGTAATTTAATAGATGGAAGTGAGTTATTAGGACCTGAAGAATAAGCCAATTCTCCAATAATAATTTTTCCTCTAGCAGCTGTTCCTGTGGTCAAGACAACGCTTTTAGCATAGTACTTTGCACCAGTATTAGTAATCAACCCTTTACATACTCCATCTTCAACGATCAACTCATCTGCAACAGCTTGACGTAAAGTTAAATTAGGCTCGTTTTCAATTGTATCTTTCATACGCTCATGATATTGCCATTTATCAGCTTGTGCCCTCAACGCTCTAACAGCCGGGCCCTTACCTGTATTGAGCATTCTCATTTGAATATAAGTGGCATCAATGTTTTTACCCATTTCTCCGCCAAGAGCATCGATTTCACGCACAACAGTGCCCTTTGCTGGTCCACCAACTGATGGATTACATGGCATGAAAGCTACCATGTCTAAATTGATCGTTAAAAGAAGCGTCTTTTCTCCCATTCGTGCTGATGCTAAGGCTGCTTCTACTCCCGCATGGCCTGCTCCAACAACAATTACATCATATTCATTTGATTCGTAAGTCTTCATTTTCATCCTACTTTCCAAGACAGAATTGACTAAATAATTGGGTAATTAATTCATCAGGTGCACTTTCACCAGTAATTTCACCCAAAGTATCCCAAGCATTTTTGAGATCAATTTGAACCAAATCTAAAGGCATTGCATCATCAATTCCATTGACAACGTCTTCTAAAGATTGCTTTGCTTTGGCTAATAAACCAGCTTGTCTTTGATTTGTTACCAAGATTTGATTTTGTGAATTTTCTATTCCGCTAAAGAATAATTGCTCAATTGCATTCTCAAGCGCATCCATATTTTCTTGCTTTAAGATTGAAGTTACAATAATTGGATTATCAGTAATTTCTCTTATCATTTCCTGGGAAATTTTTGTGCCTAGATCTTGTTTGTTTAAAATGATAATTCGTTTTTTATTAGCAGTTAAATTTAATAAATTTTTATCTTCGTCTGTTAAATCTTGACTTGCATCCAGAAGTAAAAGCACCAAATCAGCTTCAGCGATAGCTTTCTTTGAACGTTCAACTCCAATTTTTTCGACCTTGCTTTCTGTATGGTGAATCCCAGCAGTATCAATCAGCTTCAGCGGTACGCCTTTAACAGAAACATATTCTTCAAGTGTATCTCTTGTTGTTCCCGCAATATCAGTAACAATTGCCTTATCGTCCTGCGTTAAATAATTTAAAAGAGAGGATTTACCAACATTTGGTCTTCCCACGATAGCCGTTGCTAGACCATTACGGATAATTTTCCCTTCCTGAGCTGTTTTTAGCAATTGATCAATTTGCTTTGAAACTTCTTCGGCCTTCTTCTTCATTTCTTGAGAAGTTAAATCGTCCATATCATATTCTGGATAATCAATATTCACTTCTTCATGAGCCATTGTATCTAAAAGTTCTTGACGCATTGTTCTGATTTTATCTAACAATCCACCAGCTAATTGTGTCATAGCAACTTGACGAGACTTATCCGTCTTAGCCCGAACAATATCCATTACAGATTCAGCTTGTGTCAAGTCAATACGACCATTCATAAAGGCGCGCTTAGTAAATTCACCCGGATCAGCCATTCGAGCACCGTTTGCCAAAAGTAGCTGCAAAATATCATTAGTTACAATCATTCCACCATGACAATTGATTTCAACCATATCTTCTCGAGTGAAAGTTTTTGGTGCGCGTAATACACTAACCATTGTCTCGTCTACAACATCCTTAGTTTTAGGATCAACGATATGTCCATAATGAATTGTATGTGAGGGAACCTGAGTTAAATCTGCTCCTTTAAAAAGTTTATTAGCAATCGCTACTGCATCTTCACCAGATAGACGAACAATTGATATACCTCCTTCGCCAATAGGAGTAGAAATTGCAGCGATTGTATCAAATTGTGTTAATACTTGTGCCATTTTTTCACCTACATAAAATAATCTCAATAAAAAAAGTGCCCACTCCACCACTACAAAAAATAATGATGGATAAAGCACTTTGACTACTTTATCTTCAAATTAAAGATAATTTATTTTTGTTGTTTACGTCCTAAACGTTTGTATGCGCGACGAACTTTGCGCTGACGTTCACGTTCTTCCTTCTTTTGTTCCTCAAGTTCACGTTGATACTTGAATGGATTTTGCAAAATAAAGGTTTGAACTACTTGGAATAAGTTGGAAATCACCCAGTAAAGTGAAATCGCAGATTGGATACCAATTGCTGAAACCCCAATAATAAGGGGCATCAAGTATGTCATTCCCTTAGTCATTCCATTTTGTGAGGATTGGGGCGTTGACATCTGACTGATGTATGTACTCATAAAAGTGAATACAGCCGCCAAGATAGGCATGATGTAATATGGATCGGGACGTCCCAAATCCATCCACAAAAACCGACCATTTTGCAACTGTGGAGTCCGCCAAATTGCTTGATACAAGGCATACATAACTGGCAGTTGAATTAACATTGGTAAACACCCAGTATATGGATTAATACCAGCTTCTTTATATAACTTGCTAGTTTCTTCTTGTAACTTTTGACGTGACTCAACATCCTTACCAGGATACTTTTTACGCAATGCATCCATCTGTGGTTGCACTTTTTGTTGCTTAGCCATGCTTCTAATAGAAATGGCATTCAATGGTAATAAAATTATTCTTACTATAATAGTAAAGATAATGATTGCCCAACCATAGGAATCATGAACTAAACTTGCAATCCAAAGAATAAATTGGGAAATATAGTAAACAATATACCGATCCCACCAATTGCCACTAGTATGAGAAATAGGAGCAACACTTGTTCCATTAGTTGATGCACAACCTGTAACTACTAACGTTAAGGCAAGCATTCCTAAAGCTAATAGAATCAGTTTCCAATTTTTCTTAGACAAATGATTTCTCACTCTACTTTTCCTCAATTTCCGTCTCTTCGCTTGATAAGACCTTAGCCAGCCTTAAAACATGAATAAGATTCTTCTTGGTTCGTCCCATATCAAAATCTCGTGCATAAGGTCGAGCTATTACTAAAAAGTCTAAATCAGGCTTTATCTCTGGCTTAAGTTCTGTCAGTGTAGCACGAATGAACCGTTTGAGGCGATTACGTGCTACCGCCGTATGACCTACTTTTTTCCCAACAGAAATTCCAACGCGAAAATGCTTTTGATTTTCTTTGGGTAAGGTATAGACAACAAAGCCGCGATTAGCCATTGACTGTCCTTCTTTAAAAACTTTTTGAAAGTCTCTCTCAGTTTTTACACGGTAGCTTTTTCTCAATCTGGTTCATCCT
Organism: Lactobacillus johnsonii; assembly: GCF_014058685.1. Classification (NCBI taxonomy): domain Bacteria; kingdom Bacillati; phylum Bacillota; class Bacilli; order Lactobacillales; family Lactobacillaceae; genus Lactobacillus; species Lactobacillus johnsonii. Next base: position 1,950,756 of record NZ_CP059055.1, read on the forward strand.
TACTTAAATTAAAAAAACCACTGAGCTTCAGTGGCTTAAGCAGATAAGACTTTTCTACCCTTTTTACGGCGTCTTGCTAAAACCTTGCGGCCGTTTGCTGTAGCCATACGTTTCATAAAACCATGAACGCGTGAACGGTGACGCTTCTTAGGTTGGTAAGTTCTCTTAGTTGACATTTAATGTTGCACCTCCGTTTTTCAATGCTTAATAAGCACAATTTCTAAGATAGAATAGCATATTTACGCGAAAAAACCAAGGCCTTATCAAAATTTTCCTAAAAAGAAAAGTTATTTTTAAAGCATTTTTCAAATTATTTTTTGTGGATATCTTTTTTTAAATTTTTTATTTATTTTTTATCAACAAGATCATTCTCAGAGTTATGCACAATTCACACCCTGTTTAGAACAAAATAAACACCCTGTGGAAAATATAACTTATTTAGCATGCAATGTTGATTTATGGCGTATAATAAACTCACACGTTGTTGTGGAAAACTTAAGCCTGAAATTTTATTTCACACTTCGGTGGATTTTTATTTTTATATTATCCACATACCTGTGAATTTGTTAATCCTTTTTATCACTTGTGGAAAACTTATTTAATTCATGCTAAACTTATTTTGACTTATTCTGTGGATAATACGGTATTTGGAGGAATTTTT